>JALWLM010000144.1 GCA_027084145.1 Crocinitomicaceae bacterium
ACCCACTAAACTAAGTAAAGATCGGTAAAATATAGGCTTTTCATAAGAATTTATAGATACTTTTCCATATTAGGAGTCTTGAATAACTGCAAAAGAACTCTATCAGTAACTTGAATATGTCATTTTGCATGAAAAGAAACATTATGTAAGCGTATTTTATTTATACGATTACAAGTTTACTTAAAGTTAAGCATTTTTACTTTTAAAAAATAATTACTTTTGTGTCTGTTAATTTTATGTTTAAACAGATTAATTTTAAAAAATGTCAAACAAATACAAAGCGCAAATTGATGCTTTCATGCAGAAAGTTAAAGCATCAAACGGACATGAAAAAGAGTTTTTACAAGCTGTACAAGAAGTTGCTGAAGCGGTAATACCCTTAATTGAAGAAACGCCTAAATATAAAGAAGCGAAAATTTTAGAACGAATAATTGAACCTGAACGTGTCATTATGTTTAGAGTTCCATGGGTAGATGATAACGGTGAGGTTCAAGTAAACAGAGGTTATAGAGTGGAGTTTAACTCTGCTATAGGACCATATAAAGGAGGTTTAAGATTCCATCCTTCCGTAAACTTGTCGATTTTAAAGTTTTTAGGATTTGAACAAATTTTCAAAAACTCTTTAACGACTCTTCCAATGGGAGGAGGTAAAGGAGGTTCTGACTTTGATCCGAAAGGTAAATCAGACAATGAAGTGATGCGTTTTTGTCAATCATTTATGACAGAACTAAGTAAGCATATTGGTCCTGATACGGATGTTCCTGCAGGAGACATTGGAGTCGGAGCGAGAGAAATAGGGTATATGTTCGGTCAATATAAAAGAATTAGAAATGAATTTACAGGAGTATTGACAGGAAAAGGAATTAACTGGGGCGGTTCATTAATCAGACCTGAGGCAACAGGTTACGGAACTGTTTACTTTGCTCAAGAAATGTTGGCTACAAAAGGAGATTCTTTTGAAGGGAAGACGGTTGTTATTTCAGGGTCCGGAAATGTAGCTCAATATGCATGTGAAAAGGCAACACAATTAGAGGGTAAAGTGGTAACAATGTCTGATTCTTCAGGTTTCATCTATGATGAAGACGGAATTGATGCTGAGAAATTAGCATTTATTATGGAACTTAAAAATGTTCGAAGAGGGCGTATTCATGAGTATGTAGAAAAATACCCGTCAGCAAAATTTGTAGAAGGAGAAAGACCATGGGGGGTTAAAGCGGATGTAGCATTACCATGTGCAACTCAAAATGAATTAAATGCAAAAGAAGCATCAACATTAGTGTCTAATGGTTGTATTTGTGTGGCGGAAGGAGCAAATATGCCGTCTACTCCGGATGCTATAGAGGTATTCCTTGGGGCTAAAATATTATTTTCACCGGGTAAGGCATCGAATGCCGGAGGAGTTGCTACTTCAGGATTAGAAATGTCTCAAAACTCATTACGTCTTTCATGGACAAGAGAGGAAGTGGATGAAAAATTACATCAAATAATGGTATCGATTCATAAACAATGTGTAGAATACGGTACATTGGAAGATGGTACGGTAGATTATGTAAAAGGAGCTAATATCGCAGGTTTTGTCAAAGTTGCAGATGCGATGTTGGATCAAGGTGTTGTTTAATTTTTAGAAATCATATTTTAATAAAAAGGTTGTTGATGGAATATTAACAACCTTTTTTTTGAGGTAAATTTAATTATTAGATTTGCTGTATAAAGTAAATATATTATGAAAGTAAAAGATAAAAGAACTCCTGTTTTTAACAGGAGCAATTTTACAGATAAAGAATTGATTGATATTTATGAAAGATTACTTTTGCCTCGGCTTATTGAGGAAAAAATGTTAATTCTTTTACGTCAAGGAAAAATTAGTAAATGGTTTTCAGGATGGGGGCAAGAAGCGGTTTCAGTTGGAATGACGTATGCTTTAAATAAGGATGAATACATTTTCCCTATGCATCGAAATCTAGGTGTGTTTACGACAAGAGATGTTCCTTTGCATCGATTATTCGCCCAGTTTCAAGGAAAAATGTCCGGCTTTACAAAAGGACGTGATCGTTCATTTCATTTCGGGTCAAAAGAGCATCATATTGTAGGAATGATTTCGCATTTGGGACCTCAATTGGCATTAGGAGATGGAGTCGCATTAGCCAAAAAAATAAAAAAAGAAAAAAAAGCGACTTTAGCGATAACAGGAGACGGAGGAGCAAGTGAGGGAGATTTTCATGAAGCATTAAATGTAGCTTCTGTTTGGGAGTTGCCTATTATTTTTGCGGTAGAGAACAATTGTTGGGGGCTTTCAACACCTTCATCGGAGCAATATAAATTTAAACACTTTATTGACAAAGGTCCGGGGTATGGAATGAAGGCAATCCAAGTCAATGGAAATGATATTTTAGAAGTAATTTCTACAGTTCGAAGTATTGCGGAGGATATCAGAGAAAAACCCGAACCGGTATTGTTAGAATTGATGACTTTTCGGATGCGGGGACATGAGGAGGCGTCCGGAACAAAATATTATCCTGAAGGATTACAAGAAGAATGGGCAAAATTTGATCCTATTGATTCTTATACGAATTTTTTAAAAGAGCAAGGATTGTTGACGGATGAGAAAGAAGATGAGATAAAGAAAACGTATAAGAAGAAGATTCAAGAAGCATTAGAGGTTGCATTTTTAGAAGAAGAAATAGAACCCGACATGGAGCAGGAATTAGATGATATATTCAAAAAGACTAAAGTCGGAATTATTCATCCTAAAAGTGATGCTAAAACAGAGAAACGTTTTGTTGATGCGATTCAAGACGGATTACGTCAAGCAATGGTGCGACATTCTAATCTGATTATTATGGGCCAAGACATTGCTGAATACGGAGGGGTGTTCAAAGTAACGGAAGGTTTTGTTGATCTATTTGGAAAAGAGAGAGTACGGAATACTCCAATTTGTGAATCTGCTATTGTGGGGATAGGATTAGGATTGTCTATTGACGGTATGAAGGCTGTTGTAGAGATGCAATTTGCAGATTTTGTTACTTGTGGATTTAATCAGATTGTGAATAATTTAGCAAAAATTCATTGGAGATGGGGGCAAAATGCAGATGTCGTTATTAGGATGCCAACCGGAGGAGGTGCTGCAGCGGGACCTTTTCATTCTCAAAGTAATGAAGCATGGTTTTATCATACCCCGGGATTGAAAATTGTTTATCCTTCTACTCCGTATGAAGCAAAGGGATTGTTAGCAGCAGCAGTGGAAGACCCTAACCCTGTTATGGTTTTTGAACATAAATTTTTATACCGTAGTATCAGAGAAGAAATTCCCGATGATTATTACACCATAGAAATAGGAAAAGCAAATATTGTTCAAGAAGGCGAAGATTTATCAATCATTACTTACGGACTGGGAGTACATTGGGCGAAAGATTTTTCAGAACAAAAAAAGGATGTTTCTATCGAAATATTAGATTTAAGAACATTGTCTCCGATAGATAAAGAAGCTATTTTTGCCACTGTAAAGAAAACGGGGAAAGTCATTGTTTTACATGAGGACTGCCTCACAGGTGGAATAGGAGGAGATATATCTGCAATGATCATGGAAGAATGTTTTGAATATCTGGATGCACCCGTAAAACGTGTAGCATCATTAGATACTCCCGTACCTTTTGTCGGTCAATTAGAACAACAGTTTTTCCCGATAGAGCGATTAAAACAAACTGTAGAAGAACTCTTAGAATACTAATGAATATCAAAATAGATAATGAACTCCGAAGTATAAAACACTTCGGAGTTTTTGTTTTTAACAGTTGTATGGTGAATAAGTTATTGGTTTTAAAGTAAATTGAAGCTGTATTCTTTTGTATATTTGGTAGTTACACAAATAAAGTGTTGATATGGCGAAAGTACAGTACACGGAAGATAATATACGCTCACTAGATTGGAAAGAACATATTCGTTTGCGTCCCGGGATGTATATCGGTAAATTAGGAGATGGCTCATCTTCTGATGACGGGATTTACATTTTAGTAAAAGAGGTTATCGATAATTCGATAGACGAGTTTGTGATGGGGCATGGAAAACGAATTGATGTGACTGTAAAAGATGGAAAAGTAACTGTACGAGATTACGGAAGAGGTATTCCTTTAGGAAAGGTGATAGATTGTGTTTCCCAAATTAATACTGGGGGTAAATATGATTCAAAAGCATTTAAGAAATCTGTTGGATTGAATGGGGTAGGGACAAAAGCCGTTAATGCGCTTTCTTCTCATTTCATAGTGTATTCCGTAAGGGAGGGAAAGAAAAAGGAAGCCAGATTTGTTCGAGGAGAGTTAGTAGAAGATGTACCGGTAACGGACACCAATGAAAAGAATGGAACTTATGTGGAATTTATTCCTGACGAACAAATATTTAAAAAATATACTTTTAAAATTCCATATCTGCAAAAAATGATGTGGAATTACTGTTATCTCAATCGGAGATTGGTCATTAATCTTAACGGAGAAAGGTTTGAGTCAAAAAATGGTCTTAAAGATCTTTTGGAAGATAATATGGATGGAGAGTCACTCTATCCTGTAATTCATTTGGAAGGAGAAGATATTGAAGTTGCATTTACCCATGGGAAAACCTATGGAGAAGATTATTATTCTTTTGTCAACGGACAACATACGACACAAGGAGGGACGCATCAAAAAGCATTTAGAGAATCGGTCGCAAAAGTGATCCGTGATTTTTATGGAAAAAATTATGAAGCTTCGGATATTCGACAATCCATCGTTGCTGCTATTTCAGTAAAAGTAGTAGAACCTGTTTTTGAATCTCAAACAAAAACAAAACTAGGGTCAACGGAAATTGAGCCGGGAGGGAAATCTATGCGTGCTTTTGTTAATGATTTTTTGAAGGAGAAATTGGATAATTATCTTCACCGTCATCCCGAAGTAGCAGAAGTTCTGGAAAAGAAAATTAAACAATCGGAAAAAGAACGAAAAGAACTTTCGGGAATACGGAAGCTGGCAAGAGAACGAGCAAAAAAAGCAAGTTTACACAATAAGAAATTAAGAGATTGTCGAGTACATTTTACGGACTTAAAGAATGATTTAAGAGAAGAAACAACACTTTTTATTACAGAGGGAGATTCTGCAAGTGGTTCGATTACAAAGTCCAGAAATGTTCAAACACAAGCCGTTTTTTCTCTTCGAGGAAAGCCGTTAAACTGTTATGGATTAACGAAAAAAGTCGTCTATGAGAATGAAGAATTTAATTTAATTCAAGCAGCTCTTAATATAGAAGACGACATGGATAATCTTCGTTACAATAAAATTGTAATAGCAACGGATGCCGATGTGGACGGTATGCACATAAGGATGTTATTGTTGACTTTTTTCTTGCAATTTTTTCCTGATTTGGTGAAACGAAATCATGTTTATATTCTTCAAACACCATTGTTTAGAGTGAGAAATAAAAAGAAAACCATTTATTGTTACTCGGAAGAAGAACGTAAAAATGCAATTGCTGAATTAGGAAAAAATGCTGAAATAACCAGATTTAAAGGTCTGGGGGAAATTTCACCAGATGAGTTTAAAAACTTTATAGGAGAAGATATTCGATTAGAACCTGTAATTTTATCTAAAGACGCTTCTATCGATAAGATATTATCTTACTTTATGGGTAAAAACACTCCTGAAAGACAAGAGTTTATTATTAATAACTTGAGAATAGACGGAGTAATTGTAGATAAGACACTTACAGAGGAAATTGAAGATAAAGAAGAAACAAAGAGTGCAGAGAAACAAATAAAAACTTCAAAAGCATCTTAAAGATATGTCAGAAGAAAACGAGGAAATAAACAATCAAGAGGGGCAAACAGGAAATTCTGAAGGACAAGGAAAGGAGCTGGATGAAAATATTATACCTGTCAACGGACTCTACGAAAACTGGTTTTTAGATTACGCTTCTTATGTTATTTTAGAGCGAGCCGTACCGTCATTATTTGATGGACTTAAACCCGTCCAACGTCGAATCCTTCATTCCATGAAAGAAATGGATGATGGACGTTACAATAAAGTAGCGAATATCATTGGTAACACAATGAAGTATCATCCTCATGGAGATGCTTCTATCGGAGACGCACTGGTACAATTAGGACAAAAAGATTTGTTGATTGACTGCCAAGGTAACTGGGGAAATACTCTAACAGGAGATGGAGCTGCAGCACCTCGATATATTGAAGCTCGACTATCTAAATTTGCGCTTCATGTTGTTTTTAACCCAAAGACAACAAATTGGTTGAAAAGTTATGACGGTAGAAATTTAGAACCGGAACAATTACCCGTGAAATTTCCATTATTGTTAGCACAAGGAGCAGAAGGGATCGCTGTAGGGATGGCTTGTAAAATAATGCCGCATAATTTTAATGAACTCATCGAGCAATCTATCAATCACCTTCGAGGAAAGAAAGTGACCATATTTCCTGATTTTCCTAATGGAGGAATGGCTGATTTTTCCAATTATAATGACGGGCTTCGTGGCGGGAAAATTCGCTTGAGAGCAAAAATCACAAAACGTGACAATAAAACACTTGTCGTCACAGAAGTTCCTTATGGAACAACCTCTTCTTTGATAGAGTCTATTCTTAAAGCAAATGAAAAAGGAAAGATTAAAATCAAGAAAATTGAAGATAATACAGCGGCAACGGCTGAAATAGTCATTCATTTAGCTACAGGTGTATCACCTGACAAAACATTGGATGCATTGTATGCTTTTACTGATTGTGAAGTTTCTATTTCTCCTAATGCATCTATTATTGACGGGGATAAACCTCGTTTTATGGGGGTATCTGAAATTCTAAAAAAGAATACGGAAAATACAGTAGATTTACTTCGTAAAGAACTGGAAATAAAACTGGATGAATTAAAAAC
>JALWLM010000145.1 GCA_027084145.1 Crocinitomicaceae bacterium
AATCCCAACTATTCCAAGGGGAAGGCAACAAAACAATGTAACCAAAATTGACTCTATAAGCCACGTTTTTGGAGGGTTTGTTGTTTCTGATGAAATTGGAGAAGGGGTAAAAGTTGATTCAAAAGAAGTCTCCGGAGGAAAGTGTCCTTTCAGCTCGGGAAGTTCATCTGCATCTACCCAATTTTCCAGTCCTTCTTTCCAAACCTTAATCGTTTCTGAAAGTGGCCTGTTTTTTAATTTCATCCTATGAAAGCTGTCCCATTTTTTCTGTTCCTTCAATATAAAAATATTTATACCTCTCTTATATTTTTATTCGTAATATAGTCCTATTTAGTCTTATCTACAAACTCCTCGTATGTTTTTAGCTTCGGATAAGGAATATTCAGCCGCTTTAATAAGTCAAGATATTTTTTAAATTCTCCCTGCTCTATCTCTTTCAATTTCTTCTTGACTTCTTCAAACTCTTTTTCAATGAGAGCAATATTATCCATTTGATTTTGGGTTGGTGCTCCTAGGTATCCTGTTACTTCCCCATAAATTTCAGCCATTTTTTCTCGAAGTTTATCCTCACCTCCTCCTACATAATTATCTCCTTGCTTGACAATTTCCTTTTTAAAGGCCTCTAATTCTTTTATCATTTTCTCTATTGGTTCCTTATATTCCGGATGTTTATTTGCTGTCATTTTCGCATGAGAAACATAGGTGTCTAACCGATAAACCAAGTAAGCAAAATCTTCAACCATTTTATATAATTTTCCTGCTATTTCTTGTTGTTTTGCTCGTTCCTCTAAGGTAAAAACAGACTTTTCAGGGTATTTTGTTTCTATTTTTGTTTCAAATACATCTTTCCCTTTTTCAATGCGAACCGTATACATTCCCGCCGGTACACTAGGCGCTACAAACCCTCCTCTCGCAAAAGTGGCTCCTGAAGCTATCTTAGGCATCATTTTGTGAAAACTCCAATAAACAAAATTTAATCCCTTCTTCTTCCCGCCTTCTAATAAGGTCATAAAGTTTCCTTCTTCATCATATACTTTTACTTTCATTTTCCCGAAAATATGCCTTTTGGGCAAATAGTAAACTATTTTTGCAGATCTTGGAGGATTATCTCCTACAAATTGTGTCGGTGTACTGGTGCCACCAAAAGAAGTTTCTTCAGGCATCACAAAAGTTTTCTTTCCGAGGAAAACAAGTTTGTCTGATTGTAAAACTTCAGGTGTTAATTTTCTTAATGGAGAAATATCATCTAAAATAATCACGCCCCTCCCATGCGTTGCCATTACCAAATCTCCCGTTTCTTTTTGTAAATCTAAGTAGTGAATTGCTACTGCCGGCATATTATTTTCAAATTTCACCCATTTTTTACCTCCATTTAGAGAAATATATAAGCCAAATTCTGTTCCCAAAAAGAGTAAATTCGGGTTAACATTATCTTCCTGAAAACTTCTGGCAAATCCATAAACATCCGCCGTTACAATAGACTTCCATGTTTTTCCGAAATCTGTTGTTTTATAACAATATGTTGTTTTATCATTCTTTGTGTGACCATCAAACACAGCATAAGCGGTTCCTTTATCAAAGTGACTTGCTTCGATATGATAACACCATGTGTTTTTAGGAAGATCTGGGATGTTTTTAACGACGTTTGTCCATGTCTTTCCGCCATCTTTTGTAATTTGGACATTTCCATCATCTGTCCCCACCCAAATAACTCTCTCATCTAATGGAGATTCTGCTATGGTGAAAATCGTACAATGATTTTCGGCTCCCGAATTATCTTTAGACAAACCTCCCGAATTCTCTTGATTTAATTTTTCAGGGTCATTTGTGGTGAGATCCGGTGAAATCTTTTTCCAAGTGTTTCCCATATCGTTGGATATATGTAAAAACTGACTTCCCATATAAACTCTATCGGGATGATGAACACTTGTTGTTATTGCCGCATTCCAATTAAAACGAAGTTTTGGGTCATCTTTCCCTCTTAACGGGCGAATATTTTTAGATTGCCTAGCTTCACTATCATATTTCCAAACCATCTCTGCTCCTTGCATTTCCGAATAGGTGATTTTAGGATTCTTCGGATGCGGATATACCCGGAATCCATCTCCAAATCCTATTGTTTCCCAATCTCTAGCTTCAATCCCCCCGGGACTTGATGAGGGTCCGTACCAACTTCCATTATCCTGTAACCCTCCATAAACATTATATGGTTCTTGATGATCTACACTTACGTGGTAAAATTGACTAATTGGAAGATTATTGACCATTTCTAAAGTGTTCCCTAAATTAAATGAATAGTATAACCCACCATCTGTTGCTACAAAAATTTTATTGGTATCTGCAACATCAAACCAATAATCATGAATATCTGCATGCATCTGTCCCATCTGTCTAAAACTCTTTCCTCCATCACGGCTTAATACTCCAAACAAGCCTGCTTTCGCTACAATATCAGGATTTTTAGGGTGAACAACTATTCTTGAAAAGTAAAACGGTCGAACCGTAAGGTTGAAATCAGCATTCAGATGATTCCATGTCTTTCCGGCATCATCCGAACGATACATTCCACTCTTTTTCTTATCTTCTGATTCAACTACGGCATATAAAATATTTGAATTTGACGGAGCAATTGCAATTGCAATTCTTCCCAATTTCCCTTTAGGAAAACCACTGTGTATTTTTTTCCAAGTTTTACCTCCGTTTGTTGTTTTGTATAACGCACTTTTTTCTCCTCCCGAATTAAAAGACCATGCTGTTCTTCGATGTTCCCAAAAAGCAGCATACATTACATTGGGATTATTTTTATCCATAATTAACTCAGAACAACCTGTATTTTCATCTACACCCAAAATCTTTTCCCATGTTTGTCCTCCATCTGTTGTTTTATAAACTCCTCTTTCTTCGCTTGGTCCCCACAAAGCTCCTTGTACTCCTACAAAAACGACATCTGAATTTTCAGGGTGAATTTGAATAGAACTTATTCTATCTGATTTTTTCAACCCCATATTTTTCCATGTTTGTCCTCCATCGGTAGACTTATAAATACCATCCCCTACCGATGTAGAGTTTCTTGTCCAAACCTCACCGGTTCCCACCCATATGACCTCATCAGGCCTGTTTGGATCAACACTAACACAACCAATAGATTGACAATGCTTATCAAAAACCGGATTAAAAAATAGACCCCCATCCATTGATTTCCATACACCACCTCCCGCTGTTCCTATATAAATGACAGAAGGGTCTTTTGGATGCCCTTCAATATCTGAAACCCGCCCACTCATGAGAGCCGGACCGATATGCCTTGCTTCCATGTCTCCAAATAGGGCTTTACCATCTAGAAGCCCTACATCTTGACCGAAAGAAAATAAACTTAAAAGGACAAATAATAACAATAACTCTAATTTTTTCATAGCCTTGTTTTTTTAGAATAAAAATGCGACCCGTTTTATGAATCGCATTTTTAACCTCACGTAATGTAATAATTTATTTTCTTGATTTTTTCTTTTTCTTCTTTGGCTCTTCTTCTTTCACTTTTTCTTCCTCATCCTTGTCGTCTCCGGGATAAGCAAAAAAGCTGTCTTCTACTTGAGGATTTAATTCATACGACTCTATCGTTATTTCTTGATAACCAGCATCATCTGCTCCCATTTTCATAGAAAAAGGGAAATATAATCCATCTACCTCATCATAATCACTAAAGAATGTTTTTGCCATCTTTCCCTTCATCTTTCCTGAAGAAATTTCTTGAGCCGTCATGATTAACACCCCTGTCTCCTTATCAAAGAAGTAATACGTAATATTCTTTTCTTCTTTTCCGTCAACCAATAAGGGTTTTTTAATCATCTTTACCTTATATGCCTCTACACCATCAACATTTTCATCCCCTTCCAATTTTACCTCATATCCCATTTTTTTATATGTGATTAATGGTGAAGGATATTCTCCTAAAGTTCTTTTAAAATTTTCAAATGTTTCTGAATCCGCTTTCTCGGGCTTCATGTTCATAAAGTTGGTATTCCATAATGTTTCCCCATCATATACATTTTGCTTTAACTCCATACCTTGGAAACGAATAACGGTCGCTGTTCTTCCATCTTTCATTTGAAGCATTTCCATACCTATTTCCATACCGTTGGTGGTCATTTTTGCTTTCATTTTCTGACCTTCTAACTTGTTCCAGTTTTCTTCACCTCCTGTCACCTCTACACATTTAGCAATTATGTCTTCTGCTGTTTGTGCTGTAGAAAATAAAGGGACTAATGCTAAGGATAAAATAAACGTTACTTTTTTCATTCTTTAAGTTTTAATTATTATTGATTACAATGATACGAATATCTTGCCAACTTTTACTTTTTTTTTGATAAACGGTCTTTTAAAAGGATATTTATGGACAACTCTATAGATAAACATTACCGTTATGCAACAAAAAAGCCACTCCAAAGAGTGACTTTTTGTTAAATTTTAAACTTTCTTTTATAAAGAAAATGCTTCTTTTATCTTGTGAACATAATCTAATTTTTCCCAAGTAAACAGCTCAACTTCTTTCTTTATTACTGTCCCATCTAATGCTTTGAACATCTTTATCACTTTTTCATTTTTCCTTCCCATATGTCCATAAGCTGCCGTTTCTGAATAAATCGGGTTTCTCAGTTTTAGACGCTGTTCTATAAAATAAGGACGCATATCAAATAATTCTTGTATTTTTTCGGCAATCTGTCCGTCTGTTAAATCGACTTTAGACGTTCCGTATGTGTCTACAAATAACCCACACGGTTCTGCTACACCAATTGCATAAGACACTTGTACAAGAACTTCTTCACAAAGTCCTGCTGCCACCATGTTTTTAGCAATATGTCTAGTTGCATATGCCGCAGATCTATCCACCTTCGACGGATCCTTTCCTGAAAAAGCTCCTCCCCCATGAGCTCCTTTACCTCCATAAGTATCAACAATGATTTTTCTTCCTGTTAACCCTGTGTCTCCATGAGGACCTCCAATGACAAATATTCCTGTTGGGTTGATATGATACTGAATGTCTTCCGTAAATAAGTGCTGTATTTTTTCCGGAAGCTGTGCCTTAACACGTGGAATAACAATGTTTTTAATATCATATTTAATTTTTTCCAACATTTTCTCTTCCGAATCAAAAGGATCGTGTTGTGTAGAGACTACAATCGTATCAATTCTTAAAGGAATATTATCATCTGAATATTCTATTGTCACTTGTGCCTTTGCATCAGGTCGCAAATAATCAATTAATTCGGGTTCATGTCTTCTAATGTCTGACAGTTCTTTTAATATTCTATGTGACAAATCTAATGCTAAGGGCATAAAGTTTTCTGTTTCATTAGTCGCATAACCAAACATCATCCCCTGATCTCCCGCTCCTTGATCCTCAGGGTTCTTTCTTTCCACGCCCTTATTGATGTCATCAGATTGCTCATGTATTGCTGATAAGACACCACAAGAGTTTGCGTCAAACATATATTCCGACTTTGTATATCCTATTTTTTGAATTGTTTTTCTCGCAATATCTTGTACATCTAGATATGTATTTGTTTTCACCTCTCCGGCAAGAACCACTTGTCCTGTAGTAACTAATGTTTCGCATGCAACCTTTGCATTAGGGTCGAATGCAATAAAATGATCGATTAAGGCATCTGAAATTTGATCTGCAACTTTATCCGGATGGCCTTCTGAAACCGATTCTGATGTGAACAAATAAGGCATAATTTTATTTTTTAAAACACGCAAATGTAATAATATTCCACAAAACAATTTGATATTTATAGTTATAATTGGACACAAAAAAAGGAATATGTAAATTGGTCTAAATATTATTATAATCATATGAACATCAAATCTAAACTTCCTAATGTAGGTACAACTATTTTTACGGTAATGTCTCAATTAGCAAATGAGTCAAATGCGATTAATCTTTCTCAAGGATTTCCTAATTTTCCAATTGATAAAACGCTCGTTGAAATTTTGAAAAAGAAATCGGAAGAACCCATTCATCAATATACGCCAATGACAGGGCTCCCTGCTCTGCAACAACAAATTATCCGACAAACAAAAGAGCAGTATCAGAGAAAAATAAATACAAACAATGTTCTTGTCACCGCTGGAGCAACACAAGCTATATTCACAACAATTATGGCTCTTGTTCATCCTCAAGATGAGATAATCGTTTTAGATCCTAGTTATGATTGTTATGGACCTACAATTCAATTAACAGGAGCTAAAGCTGTTCACGTTAACCTAAATAATAATTTCCTCCCTGATTGGGAACAAATAGCTAATGCATTTAATGAGCGAACGAAGATGATCATTATTAATAACCCTCATAATCCTTCGGGAAGAGTTTGGTCAGAAAATGACTTTAATCAACTGGCTCTGTTAATGGAAAAATATCCCAATGTCATTCTATTGTCCGATGAAGTGTATGAATTTATTTATTTTGAAAAAAAGCATATCTCAATTCATTCTAAAGAAAAACTGAGAGAACGTTCTGTTGTCATTTCTTCTTTTGGAAAAACATTTCATATTACAGGGTGGAAGTTAGGTTATCTCATTGCTCCCGACAACATCATGACCGAAATTAAAAAAGTGCACCAGTTCAATGTTTTTTGTGTAAACAGTGTTTCGCAAGTAGTCATTAGTGAATATCTCGGAAAAACAAACGTTAATGAATTAGGCTCTTTTTATCAAAAAAAACGCGATTTATTCAGGTCACAATTAAAAAACAGTCGCTTTAAACTTCTTCCTTGTGAGGGAACTTATTTTCAAACTGTTGACTACTCCGGTATTTCAAGAGAAAATGATGTTGATTTTTGTAAAACATTGACGATAAAATATGGTGTTGCAGCGATTCCTATTTCTGTATTTAAT
>JALWLM010000146.1 GCA_027084145.1 Crocinitomicaceae bacterium
AAAATAAGGTTATAAGTCTTAACATTTCAATAAAATGATGTATTTGTAATTTATATCACTAAAATAATGATAACAATTAATTATTTTTGTTGCTGTAAATAATGGATAAATATAATAAATATAATAAAAAATGAGAAATGCAATATTTAAAGTTCCTACGCCTGTTAATGAGCCTGTAAAAGCTTATCGTCCGGGGACAGAAGAGCACGCAAGTTTGATTAATCAATACAAAAAAATGTATAATGATTTTGTTGAGGTTCCTATGTATATTGGAGGGAAAGAAGTAAAGAGTTCTATGACAAAGGATATTAGGCCTCCTCATAATCATCAGAAAGTAATAGGGAAGTATCATTTTGGAGATGCCGATCACGTACGCCAAGCAATTGATGCAGCTTTGGAAGCGAGGGAGAAATGGGCTGCTTTGCCTTGGGATCAAAGAGCTTCTATTTTCTTAAAGGCAGCTGATTTATTAGCGGGACCATTCCGTGATAAGATGAATGCCGCGACAATGTTGGGGCAATCTAAAAACGTAATGCAAGCAGAAATTGATTCAGCGTGTGAATTGATAGATTTCTTCCGGTTTAATGTCATGTATATGACACAGATTTATAAAGATCAACCGGACTCACTTTCGGGAATGTGGAATAGAATGGAATATCGTCCTTTGGAAGGATTTATTTTTGCAATTACACCATTCAACTTTACTTCGATTGCAGCGAATTTATGTGCAGCTCCTGCAATGATGGGGAATGTTGTTGTCTGGAAGCCGGCAGAGACACAAATGTATTCAGCTAAAGTAATTATGGAATTATTTAAAGAAGCCGGAGTTCCGGATGGAGTCATCAATATGGTCTCTGTAGATGGACCTGTTGCCGGAGATGTTGTATTTAATCATCCTGATTTTGCAGGACTTCATTTCACAGGTTCTACAGCTGTTTTCCAACATTTATGGAAAGAAATAGGAGTTAATATTTCAAAATACAAGACTTATCCTAGAATTGTAGGAGAAACGGGAGGTAAAGATTTTGTCATGGTACATAAAACAGCAGACCCTGATGTAGTTGCTACGGCACTTACTCGGGGGGCGTTTGAATTCCAAGGACAAAAATGTTCAGCAGCATCACGCTCATATATTCCGAGCAATTTGTGGAGTACAGTGAAAGAAAAGATTATTGAACAAGTTTCTTCGTTTAAGATGGGAGATCCGGAAGATACTTCTAATTTTATTAATGCTGTAATTGATGAAAGAGCTTTTGATAAAATTGCGGGATATCTTGATTTTATCAAGACACAAGATGATGCCGAAATTATCATAGGAGGAGGATATGATAAGTCAAAAGGATATTTCATTGAGCCTACAGTTGTCTTGACAACTAATCCGAAATTCCGAACTATGGAAGAAGAAATCTTTGGACCTGTTTTAACAGTTTATGTTTATGATGAAGATAAATATGAAGAAACTTTGGATTTGGTAGATCAAACTTCTATTTATGCACTTACCGGTTCAATTATAGCTAAAGATCGTTATGCGATTAATTTAGCACTAGAGAAATTAGAAAATGCAGCGGGGAACTTCTACGTCAATGATAAGCCGACAGGAGCAGTTGTAGGACAACAACCATTCGGTGGAGCTAGAGGTTCGGGGACAAATGATAAGGCAGGAGCATCGATGAATTTACTTCGATGGGTTTCGGCTAGAACAATTAAAGAAACATTTGTTCCACCAACAGATTACAGATATCCGTTTTTAGGATAAAAAATAAACAAAGTAAAATAAAAGGCTATTCTTTATGAGTAGCCTTTTTTAATCATTTTACATATGAAAATTAAGGAAAAAATTATTTCTGTTATCATTCCTGCTTTTAATGAAGAACAATCTATTGGTAAAGTAATTAAGGATATTGACAGAAACATCGTCAATCATGTTATTGTTGTTAATAATAACTCTTCGGACAATACTTCTTTAGTTGCTAAACAGGCAGGGGCTATTGTCTTGGATGAAAAACGAAAAGGATATGGTTGGGCTTGTTTGAAAGGGATAGAAAAATGTTATGAGTTGAATACCGATATCATTGTCTTTCTTGATGGAGATTATTCGGATTATCCTCAAGAAATTGAAAAAGTAATTCAGCCGATATTGAAAGAGGAAGTCGAATTTGTTGTAGGATCTAGAGTTTTGGGAAAAAGAGAAAAAGGTTCACTTACACCGCAACAAGTTTTTGGAAATTGGTTGGCAACAAAATTAATTCGATTATTCTATGGGGCGAAATTTACAGATTTAGGTCCTTTTAGAGCCATTACTAGCATGGCCTTAAAAACATTAAAAATGTCAGATAAGACTTATGGTTGGACGATAGAAATGCAAATAAAGGCAGTGAAAAGAAAGATTGCTTTTGTAGAAGTTCCGGTAAACTATAAACGAAGAATTGGAGTTTCAAAAGTAAGTGGAACAGTAAAAGGGGCTGTATTTGCGGGAATAAAAATTATATTTGCAGTTTTTAAGTATAAATTTGGAGAATAATTTTTTACATATTAAGCAAAAATAATGCGATTTATTTTAATATTTATTGGTTTTATATTTACTTTTTATTCCTTAGGGAATACCGTTCAAGTAGAGGGTAAAGTTCTTGATGAAAAAACCAAATCTGAACTAGATGAGGTAGAAATAACGATACGCCATTTGGAATCAAAAAAAGTCTTTGAAACAGAAACAGATGACGATGGTGTTTTTGTATTTAAAAGCATTCCTGCAGGAAAATATGAGCTGGAAGTAACAGATAAAGACTTTAATCCAAAAAAATTCTTTTTTGAAGTTACCCCTACACATCAGCCTGATTTGAAGTTTGAGGTAGGACGAAAAGTAACATGGATGTTTAATTGGGGAGACTGGAAAGGAAAGGAACATTACTGGTCTCATTTTACGGCAAAAGTCATCGTTTATATTTATTTTGCTTGTCTTCTTTTAATATTGTTTTACAGTATTCTTCAATTAAGCCTTGCAATAGCATATAGAAAAAGTAAAAAGAAAGGAGACCTTCCATTATTGCCGTTTAATCCGGGAAATGCACCAAAGGTGACAGTTCAATTACCAATGTTTAATGAATTATATGTCGCAGAACGGATTATTGAAACAGTAGCTCAATTTGATTACCCGAGAGATAAGTTTCAAATTCAAGTATTAGATGATTCAACAGATGAGACAAAAGATGTTATTGCAAAAAAAGTAAAAGAAGTTGCAGAAAGAGGAGTTAATATTCAACATATTCATCGCACAGATAGAAAAGGGTATAAGGCGGGAGCCCTTGATGATGCCATGGATAAGGTGGAGGGTGAATTTATAGCGATATTTGATGCAGATTTTATTCCGGAAAAAGATTTTTTGAAAAAGACAATCCCTTATTTTTTAGAAAATGAAAAAGTAGGAGTAGTACAAACGCGATGGGGACATATCAATAAAGATTTTTCATTGCTTACGGAACTCCAAGCATTTGGTTTAAACGGACACTTTTCAATTGAGCAAAGAGGACGTTCAGCATCAGGGCATTTTATTAATTTTAACGGAACAGGAGGAGTTTGGAGAAAAAAATGTATTGAAGATGCAGGTGGTTGGGAGCATGATACACTCACCGAAGATTTGGATTTAAGCTATCGGGCACAAATGAAAGGATGGAAGTTTGTTTTCCTTGAAAATGTAATTTCCCCTGCAGAACTTCCAATTACAATGTCGGCGCTAAAATCGCAGCAGCATCGTTGGATGAAGGGAGGAGCCGAATGTTTTGTAAAAATGTGGAAACGTTTATTAACGGAAAAAAATGTGCGTTTTTCAGATAGAATACACGGATTATCACATTTGTTTAATTCTTCGGTATTCGTTTTTATCTTAATCATTTCTCTTTTAAGTCTGCCTGTTTTACATATAAAAGACAGTTTTTCAGATTTGAACAATGTGATACAAATAGGTTCTATCTTTCTTATTAGTACCATATTTCTAATGTATTATTATTGGCTCGCGTATCAAGACAAGACAGAGAATTCATTTAAATCTTTTCTTGTTTTTTCTTGGAAGTTTTTATTGTTTTTAATGGTTTCAATGGGTTTAGCATTAAATAATACAGTAGCTGTAATCGAAGGGTATTTGGGTATTAAAAGTTCTTTTGTAAGAACACCGAAATTTAATGTGAGTAGCGCAAAGGAAAAGGATAAAGCGACAAAGAATAAATATGATAAGAAAAAATTATCATTAATTAATGTCGGAGAAATTATTTTGGCGGTTGTTTTTCTTTTTACAGCAATTAATCGTGCAATTTATGGTGATTTAGGGATGGTTCCGTTTCATTTAATGCTAGGAATCGGTTATGGTTTGGTGGCTTATTACTCGATTAAAGAAATTAGAGAATATAATCGCCAAAAATAAGGTTGATCAGAAATATTGTCATAACATTACTCTTTATTTCGTCTCTTTTCTTTATTCAATTGGAAGAGGATAGAACGAGTGTTGATGTTTTATTTCCTTTATATGTCTTTTCTTTTTTCTTGTATCTGTGGATTTACCGGACACGGCATTCTTTTAATTTTAGAGAACTTGTAGGTTTGTCTGTAGTTGCTCATCTAGTTGTTTTATGGAAAGAGCCGGCATTGTCCATTGATTATTATCGCTTTTTATGGGATGGAGAAATATTCTTGCAAGGTTTTAATCCTTTTGACTTTCGTCCGATAGAACTTCAGCAGGAAAGTTTTATGAAAGAGAATTATTTTCAAAAAGTTTATGAAGGTATTGGTTCAATGTCACAACAAAACTATTCTTGTTATCCCCCTGTAAATCAATTTTATTTTATGATTGCAGCATTGGCATCTAATAACATTGCTGTAAATGCTATTGTGCTTAAATTGCTAATTGTATTAACGCAATTAGTGGGGGGAGCTTATTTATATAAGTTATTAAAAGCGTTAAAGATGAGCATGGATAGAATGTGGTTGTTGTATCTGAATCCCCTGTGGATTATTGAGACGGTAGGAAATGTTCATTTTGAAGGGGTGATGTTATCGTTTCTTTTTGTTGCATTTTACTTTTTAAAAAAGAGAAAGTTTGTTTTAGGCGCGTTCTTTTTTGCTCTTTCAGTTCACATAAAATTAGTTCCGTTAATTTTATTGCCTTTCTTCTGGAGATTTTGGGGGTGGAAACAATCTTTTCGTTTTTACTTCTTTGTAGGGATTTTTACCATAGTCTTAATGATAACAATGATTCATCCTTCTAATATAGCTCATTTTATAGAGAGTTTACGCTTGTATTTTCAGGTATTTGAGTTTAATTCTTTTTTCTTGTATTATTACTTGCAATATGGTTTTGAAACAGTAGGGTGGAATATGACACAGGTGTATGCTCCTCGACTTTCTTTGATCTCCTTTATTTTAATTTTAGGTTTGGCATTTTATAGAAAAATGCATTCTTGGGAGATTTTTTTTCAAAGAGTAACGCTTGCTTTTTTTATTTATTTGATTTTTAGCAGTACTCTGCATCCTTGGTATATTCTCCCTTTATTGACACTATCTATTTTTACGAATTATAGATTCCCTGTTGTATGGACTTTTACTATTTTCTTCTCTTATGTGTTTTATGTATACCTTGATTTTAATGCTCCGGCAGTTCGTTGGGTTAGTCTATTGGAATACTTAACATTGTTATTCTTTTTCGTTTATGAACAAATGAAAGGAAAAATAAAATTAGAAAGAAATACTTATTTTTGAATAAATTTTAAAACATCAAAAATCATGAAAAAAACACTAAGTTTTTTTATTCTCTTTTTTACAACGTTAAGTTTTGCTCAGGAAGGATATTTTCAGCAAGAAGTTAATTATAATATAAAAGTCCGTTTAGACGATAAAAACCATACTTTAACCGGTTTTGAAACTTTTGAATACATCAATAATTCACCGGATGTTTTGAATTTTATATACATTCATGTTTGGCCCAATGCTTATAAGAATGATCAAACAGCCCTTGCTAAGCAAATGTTTTATAGCAACAGTTTTAAAATGTCTTATTTGGAAGATAAGGATAAG
Source organism: Crocinitomicaceae bacterium (assembly GCA_027084145.1). Lineage (GTDB taxonomy): Bacteria > Bacteroidota > Bacteroidia > Flavobacteriales_D > Crocinitomicaceae > UBA4466. The sequence continues at coordinate 6,061 of JALWLM010000146.1, forward strand.
GGGTATATCGATTCTTTAGATTTTAGAGTTGACGGGAAGAAGGCAAAATGGAATTATACAGAAGAGCATATTGATATTATTCGTTTAGAATTAGATCAACCTTTAAAACCGGGTGAAAGAATACATGTATCTACTCCGTTTTTTGTAAAAATACCATCCGGTTCAATCTCTCGCTTAGGTCATGTGGGGCAATCCTATCAAATCACGCAATGGTATCCGAAACCGGCGGTATATGATAGAGATGGATGGCATCAAATGCCTTATTTGGGACAGGGAGAATTTTATTCCGAATACGGGAGTTTTGATGTTTCAATTACCTTACCTGAAAATTATGTAGTAGGGGCAACAGGAGATTTGCAGACAAAATCAGAGGTTGAATTCCTCAATCGAATTGCGGAAGAGACCAATATAGCAATAGAAGAAGGACGAAATAGTCGTGATTTAGGAGAAACAGATAATGGTGGTTTTCCAAAATCTTCTAAAAAAATAAAAACCATAAGATTTACACAAAAAAATGTTCATGATTTTGCTTGGTTTGCTGATAAGCGATTCAGTGTGTTGAAAGAAGAGATCATAACGCCACATGAAAAAAGAAAAGTAACTACTTGGGCGATGTACACTCCCAAAGAAGCACATTTATGGGTGAAAGCTCCGGAATATTTAAAAGATGCGATTTATTATTATTCACTTTGGAATGGAGATTATCCCTACAATCAAGTCACAGCGGTTGACGGGACAATTAGTGCGGGAGGAGGAATGGAATATCCCAATGTTACGGTGATTGGAAGTTCGGGGTCTGCAAGAAGTCTTGAAGTTGTCATTGTACATGAAG
>JALWLM010000147.1 GCA_027084145.1 Crocinitomicaceae bacterium
GACCAACTAACAGCTTGACCTCCAGTTTCATTTAATGTCAATGTCTGACCTGAACAAATAGGTCCGTTATTCGTAGCTACAACCGTAGGTTGAGGATTAATCGTTACTGTAACAGGTTGAATAGATGTACAACCTCCACCAATATCTAATTGAATATAGTAAGTCCCCGAAGTGGAAACTGCATTCGGATTAGCTAATGGAGTTGTTGCCGTTGCATCCGTCCAATAAGTCAATGTCCCTGCATCTGAACCTGCTGTAACCGCTGGTGCTGTTAAATCAACGGTACCCGGTGAACAAACTGCAGACGGATTCGTAATCACTAAGTTTGGAGACGGAACAACTGTTACCGTAATAGGAATTCTAAAAGTCCCCGGACAAACTCCTACATAATAAGTAATTGTTGATGTCAAAGATGGTGTTGTAAAACTTGTTCCTGTCGCTATTGACGCTCCTCCGAATTGTTGTGTATACCAGTTAACAGAACTCCCTGCAGGAAGCGTACCTGTCACTGTCACCGAGAGTGTTACACTATTTCCCGAACAAATGGTTGTATCTGTTACTGTAAGATCATACACCGGTGTTGAAAGAGAAGAAGTTCCTGTTGCTCCAGCTGTTGCTCCATTAGGAGGAAAGTTAGATACATGTGATGAGTTTGTAACACCATTCATCCCCCCTGATACATCTTGAATAGGAGAACCTGATGTGAAAGCAATTGCTCCACCTGTACCTCCTCCACCCGGGCCACTCGCTTCATCAGGTGCAAAAGGAGATAAATAAGACAGTTGCTGATCTCCTCCTTTTCCTCCTTTTGCTTCTAAAGTAATTGTTGAAGGCAATGGGTTTATATTTTCTATTCTTATCCATCCTCCTGCTCCACCTCCTCCTGCTCCATCTACTCCTCTACGAGGTTTTGAAAAACTAGGTGCTCCATTGGTCGGATTAGAGTTTTGTCCTGCCGCTCCATTGACTTCTATTTTTCCGCTTCCTAGAATATTTCCATAGCAAGTAATGTACACAAGTCCTCCTCCTCTACCTCCGGCTCCTCCTTCATCCGTATCTTGATCTCCGGACCCTCCACCTCCTCCAAAAAATATTCTTGAAGGATCATATGTAAGTGGATGTCCTCCCCTTCCCCCATTGGTTTTCCTCGCATCTCCTCCCCAAGCAGTTTGCCTCGGTCCCAGCGTCAATTCATTCATGTCATTATCCGAAATAGCATAACCTCCCCGTCCTCCTCCCGGAGAACTAACACCTCCGATTGGCGGATTTTCTAAATTCCATACACTGACATATCCTTGAGGAACTCCATTCCCAGTATAAGTCCCCGTACCAATATTAGAACCTCCTCCACCTCCACAATTCGTGTAACCTGCTCCACCCCCTCCATTTGCCGCTCCTGAAATACCATATCTGGAATAGATTGCATCATACTCTGCATGATATCCATAAATTCCTTCTCCTTTTTCCGAACCCTCTTGTGGGTCATAAGTTCCTAAATAAGTGACATTATTCGGCTGATTAGGATCCCCATAATTTCCGTTTGGATCTAATTGCCCTCCTCGAAATCCATAACCTGAAGCGCTAATAGAAGATCCGGAATTAATCGTAATATCATTTTCTACTTCAATAGCAACAACTCCCCCCACTTGTCCATTCCATGTAACAGGAATAATTGAATTTACCCCTCCTGAAACGGTTAAATCCGTAAATCTAGGCACCCTAACAATTTGAACATGACCCGATGCTGTGTAGTTATTTTTTAAACCACATTGAAGTGAGATTGTATTTCCTCCCGACACCCCTTGAACTTCTACTTGTTCAAACTTTCCTGCATTATTATAATTTGTAACCGCTCCCCATTTTTCTATATGATTCCACCAATCTGTATATCCTGTAGGAATAGTGTATGTTCCTCCCCATGAAGTAACGGTATAAGTTTCCACGGAAATATCCACCCCTTGCATCTGTATAATCAACAATAAATCTCCGGCAGCCAAAGGTGTACCGAAAACACCTCCTGTCATACTGTTATTGTTTACAGTAATTGTTGTTGCTCCTGCTGAAGCATCTGCAGTCAAATAAGTATAGGTATTGACAACGTTATTTTGTGTTGCTGCTGTATAACTCCCGTCCTTTCCTCTTTGAGAAAAAGACAAAAAGTAAAAGCCAAATAACATTAATGTTAAAAATATTTTGTTTTTCATTTTTCAGCTAATCTTTTACATCATTGGAAAACACGATAAAAATTATAAAAAGGTTGCTTCGAGTTTAAAATTTAATACATTCTCACTCTTCTTAATAATTCTTCTTTATTTAAAATCTCTATTTTTCTTCCATGTGTTTGAATCACATTTTCTTCTTTAAGCTCTTTTAACAAACGAATTAATGTTTCTGTTGCTGTTCCTACAAAGTTAGCCAAATCTTCCCTCGAAAAGTTGATCATATCCCCATTGTAGATATCATCTAAAAAAAGCAAAGAATATGCGACACGTTCTCGAACATGTTTTTGGGCCATGCTTGTCAATAAATCAGCCCTATAAGCCAATTCCGAAGAAAGTTCTTTCAATATTGTTCTACGAAGTGTTTTATTATTATCTACAAGATTAAAAAAACTATCAGAATCTATAAAACAAATATTACAATCTTCCAAAGCAGTAGCTGATACATTGTATTTATCCTCGCTAAACATTGCTCGAAATCCAACAATTTCTCCCTCTTTCGCAATATGAATTATCTGTTCTTTCCCTTCTTCACCTACTTTATAAATCTTTACTTTCCCTTTATTCAAACAATAAACACCTCTTGGCACCCCTCCATCATGAAACAACTCTTCTCCTTTTTCTACATTGATCATTTTTTTAACCTTATTGACCTCTTCCAATTCCATATCCGTCATCGCCTTAAAAGGTGTACAATCTCTAATTTCACATTCTTGACACATAATGTTACCGGGAGTATATTGATGTTTTTTCATTGTTCATATTTATATATCAAATATACTAAAATATCACTTACATTACCTTTATGTTTCATATTTCTTAGCTACATTTGCAGTAAATTTATATCATTGTGGATGACCTCATCAAAAAATATAATGTACCGGGACCTCGATACACATCTTATCCAACGGTTCCTTTTTGGCAAAAGCCGGAGTTAAAGTTATCAGAATGGCGTGATACAATTAAACGGAATGAGTCTTTTTTCAAAGACAATGATATTAGTCTGTACATCCATCTCCCTTATTGCGAAAGTTTATGCACATTTTGTGGATGTCATAAAAGAATCACAAAAAACCATTCGGTAGAAGAGCCTTATATTGATGCTGTCATTAAAGAATGGAAGCTTTATCAAAAACTTTTTAATTCAAAAAAAAATATTAAAGAGTTACACTTTGGAGGAGGAACACCTACTTTTTTTCAGGCTGATGAACTTATACGACTACTAAAAAATATTTTTGATTCAGATCAAATTGATCCGGAAAATACGGAGTTAAGTTTTGAAGCTCATCCCAACAACACCACTAAAGAGCATCTAACTAAACTCTATACATTTGGGTTTAGAAGATTGAGTTTAGGGGTTCAGGATTATAGTCCTTTAGTGCAAAAAGCGATCAATCGAATACAACCTTTTGAACAAGTGAAATCTGTTCATGATTTTGCTCGTAAAATCGGATATACTTCTATAAGTCACGACCTTGTTTTTGGTCTTCCAAAACAAAAATTAGATGATATTATTGACACTGTCAAGAAAACAATTGAGTTAAAACCGGATAGAATAGCCCTATATAGTTATGCCCATGTCCCATGGATTAAAGGAAATGGACAAAGAGGTTTTGATGAATCCGATTTACCAAAAGACAATGAAAAAAGACAACTTTATGAAGTTGCAAAAAAAATGTTAGAAGACGAAGGATATATCGAAATAGGAATGGATCACTTCGCTCTACCTCATGATAATTTAGCCATTGCTTTTAAGAACAAAACACTCCATCGGAATTTCATGGGGTACACGACTCAAAATACAAACTTTCTACTAGGACTCGGCATGTCTGCGATATCTGACAGTTGGTTTGGTTTCGCTCAAAATAATAAATCTGTAGAAGGATATAAAGAATTGATTGAACAAAATCAAATTCCAATCTTCAGAGGACATATTTTATCTGATTTAGATTTAGAAATTAGAAAATACATTCTTGACTTAATGTGTCATTTTGAAACAACGTTCAAAGAAGATTCTAAATACAAAAAACTTCACCGAGAAATTATTGAAAGATTACAAGAAATGGTCAATGACGGATTGGTGAAAATAGAGAATAATAAGGTTATTATTACTGACAAAGGAATTCCTTTTGTTAGAAATTGCTGCATGGCTTTCGATCAAGACCTTCCTCGAGAAGGAGAAAGAAAAAACTTATTTTCAAAAACAATATGAATTCAAACAGTTGCCATCATTGCGGCGATGAAATTATTGGGAAAAGTGTTGATTTCGACAATAAACACTTCTGTTGCAATGGTTGTAAAACGGTTTATCAACTGCTATCTGAATCTGATCTCTCTCAATTTTATACATTAGAAAAGCAAGCAGGAAAGAGGCCTAAAAACATAAATAGTTCTAAATTTCTATTCTTAGATATCGAAGAAATTCAAAAGAAATTTATTGATTTTGAAGATGAAAACAATATTCATACAACTTTATTCCTTCCCGAAATACATTGCACATCTTGCATTTATCTTTTGGAAAATATTGACAAAATCATACCTGAAGTTAAATCTTGCCAAGTAAATTTTACTAAAAGAGAAGCGAACATCATTTTTAACAAGTCATTAAAATTTTCAGAATTAGCACTAACACTTGCTAAAATCGGATATGAACCAAATTTTGGTAATAAATCTGAAGTTAATAAAAAATCAACACACCAATTTCTTTATAAACTGGGTATAGCCGGATTTGCTTTTGGAAGTATCATGCTTTGGACTTTCCCTGAGTACATGGGAATAAAAGAAACTAACCCCGAGATTCAACGTTTTTCCGCCTTCTTGTCTTTTTTAGTCTCCATCCCTGTAGTCTTATTTTCAGCTAGAGATTATTTTATTTCCGCTTTTAAAGCTATTCGATACAAAAGCATCAACTTAGACGTTCCTATATCTATCGGAATCACTGCGCTATATTTAAAAAGTTGTTATGAAGTCTTTTTTCATGGAAGCACGGGATACATGGATAGTTTTGCCGGTTTTATCTTTTTCTTACTGATTGGAAAATGGTTTCAAGGAAAAACCTATCAATCACTCTCTTTTGATAGAGATTACACGTCTTACTTCCCTGTTGCTGTTACAAAAAAGGACAAAAATAACCAAGAGCAAATTATTGAAATAGACCAATTAAATCCCGGAGATGTTATTATCATTAAAAATCAAGAAATTATCCCGTGTGATGCCATACTTCAATCTAAAGAAGCTCAAATCGATTACAGTTTTGTCAGCGGTGAATCACTACCTGTTGCTAAAGAAAAAGGAGCGCTTATTTATGCCGGAGGTAAACTTATTGGGAAACAATCTGAGTTTATTGTCCATCGAAAAAGTCGCCGTAGTCATTTAATACAACTGTGGGATAAAAGCTCTTCTTCAAAAAATGAGACCAAACAAAAAGAAGAGAAAATATCAGCTATATTTCTAAAAGGTTTATTATTTACTGCAGCATTAAGTGCTTTAGCTTGGTATTTCATCAACCCTTATAGAATCATTGAAATTGTTGTAGCGGTATTGATTGTTGCTTGTCCATGTGCTCTTGCCTTATCCCGTCCCTTCTCCTATGGAAGCATTATGAGGAAATTAGGTCACAATGGACTGTACCTCAAAAACATCAATGTTATTGATCAACTCAACCAAACAACCGATATTGTCTTTGATAAAACAGGAACTTTAACCACCGGAAGTTCGGAAGATGTCCACTTTAAAGGTCATAAACTTTCAGAAAAAGAGAAAGAATTTATTCTACTTGCCACAAACTCTTCCACTCATCCATTATCCCGTTCTATTGTTAAATTTCTTAAAAATGACGGGGTTGTTACAAACAAAGAAATTGATGATTTTCAAGAAATTGAAGGAAGTGGTATTATATGTATCATTGAAGGAAATACTCTAAAAATAGGAAAAGCGTCTTTTGTCAGAATTCAACAAAACTTTGATAGAAATGAAATTAATACACATATTTCCATTAACGGGGAATATCTTGGTCGATTTGTTTTCCAATCTAAATTCAGACCCGGTGTTATTGATTTACTCAACCGGCTAACAAATCTGTATAAAATTCATATCCTTTCAGGGGACAAAGACACAGACAAAACTATTTTACAACAAAAGGTACCCAAATTAAAAGAGCTACATTTTAGACAAAACCCGATAGACAAATTAAATTACATTAAAAAACTAAAATCAAACAATGCAAAAATCACTATGGTTGGTGATGGTCTTAATGATGCGGGTGCATTAGATGAAGCACATACAGGAATAGCTGTTTCCGAAGATATTTTCAGGTTTTCACCAAAATCAGATGCAATACTAGACGCTAATAAAATATATAATCTGGATAGACTTTTGTCAATATCTTCATTCACTTCTGTGATTATGAAATCATGCTACACCTTCTCTATTTTGTATAATTTCATTGGTTTGAGTTTTGCAATTACAGGTAATTTATCACCTTTAATTGCGGCTATATTAATGCCTATCAGCTCAATTACAATTGTACTGATCAGTAATTTAATGGCTAGATTGTCTTAATCACTTTTTAATGATATATCTCATATATAAATCGAATTTCATTTTATAATTTAGCACTTAAATTATCTGTAATACAAATAAAAATATGAGTTCTATACAAATCCTATA
>JALWLM010000148.1 GCA_027084145.1 Crocinitomicaceae bacterium
CCCTCCAATATCGGCAGCACCTTTCAGACCCCAACAAGAAGCATTCTCAAAACTTCCTATGAAAAAAAAAATTGAAGAATTCAAAAAGATTTTTACTTCAAAAGAACAATTTGAGGACTTTATTCGATTTATTAAAAACGGTTTTAAAATCAAATGACAAAAAAAGAAAAAGCAACATATATTATTCGTGAATTAGAACGTTTATATCCCGAAACACCTGTTCCTCTCGATCATAAAGACCCTTATACCTTATTGATTGCTGTTTTACTGTCTGCACAATGTACCGACGAACGGGTGAATAAAATAACCCCTAAGCTTTTTGCTTTGGCGGACACACCTTTTAAAATGATTCAACTACCCGTTGAAAAAATTCAAGAAATCATTCGACCTTGCGGACTTGCTCCTCGAAAAGCAAAGGCCATCCATACATTATCTCAAATTTTAATTGAGCAATTCAATGGTGAAGTCCCTCAAAGTTTTGAGGAATTAGAAAAATTACCGGGTGTCGGCCATAAAACGGCATCAGTTGTCATGGCGCAAGCATTTGGTGTTCCGGCATTCCCTGTAGATACGCACATTCACCGTTTATTAACACGATGGGGAATCACCTCGGGAAAGAACGTTGTTCAAACAGAAAAAGATGCTAAAAAATGGTTTCCGAAAGAACTCTGGAACAAACTACATCTTCAAATTATTTTTTACGGAAGAGCATATTCTCCTGCCAGAAATCCCAAAAAAGAAGTTGATTTTATCACCAATACAATTGGTACTGCAAAGGCAAAGAAAGAATTAAAGTAAGTCTATTCTTTAACGAACCGATGAACAATTCGCTGACCTCGATATTTCATTTCTACAAAATAAATTCCTTTTTGTAAACTAGAAATATCGATATGTTTTTTGTTTTCAAAAGACATCATCTTTTGTCCTAAAGCATTGATGATTCTTCCCGATTCTATTTCTTCTGAGAAATAAAGTATTTCTTTTACAGGATTAGGATATATATAAACTTTATCTGTTCCTATATCTTCAATTCCTGCAGGAGAAGGAGAAACGACAACAGTCAAAGTCAAAGTATCTCCGATACACAATAAATCATTTACCTCAACTACTCTGATATCATAAGTTCCGGGAACATCAAATCTTAAATCAATCATGGAAATATCTTGATCATTCAATACAATCACATCTTGAGGTATCATCCAATCATAATAAATTGAATTTACGGTATCTGAAACCTCTAACGTTAAAGATTGAAATTGACCGATATAAGAAGTGTCCGGAGAAATTTTGTAGGTTTTAGGTTTCATTATTTCATATAAAAAAGCCGTAGAACGAGGAAATAATGTGTCATACCAAAAACTATTCGGAGGATTCACAAAAGTCCCGTTATCAGAACCATCTAACATGTGTAAATTAGAATACGATGTTATTAATTCGTGAGGAACACCAATATTAGTCATTCGTTCTGAAATAGGTCCTGCTCCATGTGTTTCAGGAAGTGTTATCAATCCAAAAGCATATCCTGTATAATATGGAACTGTTCCATCATTAATTCCGTGCATAATCAACGCAGGAATATCTCCGGGTTCAATAATCGTTGTATCTGAAACAGCTCCCCACATATCAATAATCGCTCTTACTTTTGACGTTGTCGCAAAATTATTTCCGGAACAATCTAAGCAACCTAAATCAGGAGCAATCCATCCGTAGGTACTTTGTGGTCTTTCCGACTCTTTATCCATATAACCTACATACAAACTCATAAAACCTCCCGCCGACATTCCTCCAAAAAAGATATAATTCGTATCAATATTATACGTTGCCGCATTATGTTTAAAAAAACGAACACAAGCCTTTCCGTCTTGTACTCCTCGATAAACAGCCCGTTCCGCACTCTCAGAGTCTAAAGGATTAAATCCTTTTCTATACCCGATTGAAGCAGCCACAAACCCCATCTTCGCAAAAGAGTCACATAGTGCAACCATATTGTCCACTTGCTTATCTCCATTCAGAAAACCTCCTGCATGAGCAAAAATAATTAATGGTCGATTGTAATGTGTATCTCCTTGTGGCTGATAAATATCAACATATAAGTTTTCATCTGCATAGGGAAATGTCCACACCGGTGCAGAACCATACAAAACATCTACAGCTGTATCGGCATAAGGAAAAATATTCTTTTTATATCTGTTGGGATTAAATGGTTGTCCCAACAATGAAAAACTCAAAAAACACAAAATAGCAGGTAGTAAACGCATAGATTTAGATATTTAAATATGTGTCTAATATACAACTTTTATTTTATTTCTTATTACACTCTCAATCCCTTTTACAAAACTATCTTTTGAGTTTGAGCTAGGAACAAGTTGCACTTTTTCTCCTCCATGTTTTTCAAATAACTCTTGATATTCCTCGCCTATTTCAATTAATGTTTCTAAGCAATCAGCAACAAAAGCAGGACTAAATACCAATAATTTCTTCTTCCCTGATTTTGCCAACTCTTCGATAACATCATCCGCATAAGGTTGAATCCAACGCTTTGTTAAACGTGATTGAAAAACGACATGATACTCTCCTTCTTTAATACCTAACTTTTCAACGATTAAACGTGTTGTTGCAAAACAATGGGCAACATAACAATCCTTATTCGTTGGATTGATTTCTTTCCGGCAACGATGTGTTTCACAATTTCCCCCTTCAAAATGAACTTTTTCAACTTGCCTTTCAGGAAGTCCATGATAAGAGAACAAAACATGGTCATATTCGGACAAATCAAATTGAGAAGCTTGTTCTACAATGGACTCGATATACCCCTCATTATTCCAAAAATCTCGAACGACATGAACCTCAGGAATTACCCACCATTTTTGAATAATTTTAAAAGCCAACTCTAATGCTGAACCTGTAGTAGCACTTGCATATTGTGGAAATAAGGGCAATAGAACAATACGATCATACTGCTGTTTTCTCATTGTTTCCAAAACATCATACATCGACGGGTTTTGATAACGCATCGCCAAATGAAAATGTACATTTTCCTCTCGAAAATATTTCTCTAATTTTTCTTTTAAACGAAAACTATGTGTTATAATAGGTGATTCTCCCATTCCTAAATCCCAAAGCTCTCGGTAAACTTTAGCTGATTTAGGCGAACGAAAAGGAACAATAATCAAGTTCACCAAAATCTTACGAAAAATCCAAGGAATATCCATCACCCTCGGGTCATTTAAAAACTCAGTTAAATAACGTCGAACATCGCTTGTTTTAGGAGAGTCCGGTGTTCCTAATTGAATAAGTAATACTCCTGTTTTCTTCATCCAAATAGTTTATCTCGCCAATTTTCTACTTGACTTTTATTTAATAAATCTAATTTCAATAAATATTGAATCGCTTTTTCAAATGCTAAAGGATATTCTATTTGATCATAATTCCAGTCTGTTTCACTCAACCAATTTTCGACATGTCCTCGTCTTAAATTATACCTCCACCCTATTAAATCCACTGCATTTTCCTGTTCCTTTAACTTTTTAGCCCGTTGTAAAACAATTTCACTCATTCGCTTTAAGTCTTCCTTATGCTCCTGATAAATATTTTTTCTTGCAGCAATTACAAAACACGGCCATGGAGTAACCACTTCACCAATATATCTGCATTTTTTTTGCTCGGTATAAGGGTATGTCGTATATTTTTCCCACAAAAAAGCATCCGCCTTTCCATTTTCCAATGCCCAAAGACCTCCATAAATATCACCTACTACATTAAACTTTATTTTGTGAATATCCCATCCTTCTTGCGCTGCTTTTACATAAGCCATCAAATGAGAACCCGAGCCGTATCGTGAAATTGCAAACGTTCCATTCTCTAACTGATCTACGGTTTCGATATCCCCATGATAAGGAACATGTATCCCCCAATGCAATGGAGAAACAACATAGACTGAAATAATTTTTGCATCTAATCCTTCCAATATGGATTTTGTAATTCCTTCCGTAAGTAATACAGCTACATCCAATGTATCATTTTCCAATCCTCTAATCATCTGACCTGTACCTCCCGCTATATCTGACCAATGTAATTGTATTCCGTTTTTTCTAAATTCACCTTCTTCAATGGCTAATCTCCAAGGTAAATTAAAATGCTCGGGAACTCCTCCTACTCTTAATCGAATCATTTTTCTTCTTTTTTTCCTGAAAATTGCATTTCAAACAATTTTCTGTAATATCCATTCAAATTTAACAATTCCTCATGTGTTCCTACTTCTTTTATCTCCCCTTTATCTAAAACAACAATGATATCCGCATTTTTTATGGTGGACAAACGATGAGCAATAATTATAGAAGTCCTGCCCTCCGTTAACTGTTCTGTTGCTTTTTGAATTAGCTCCTCAGACTCATTATCTACACTTGAAGTAGCTTCATCTAATATCAAAATATGAGGATTATACACATAAGCACGAATAAAAGCAATTAACTGCCGCTGCCCCGTTGAAAGTCCTGATCCTCTCTCTTTTACCTCATAATTATAATCTCCGGGTAATTTCATAATAAAATCATGTGCTCCTACAACTTTAGCTGCCTCAATCACTTGCTCTTTGGTAATACTTTCATCACCTAATGTGATATTGTATAGAATAGTACCCGAAAACAAGAATACATCTTGTAATACTATGGCAATATTTTTTCTCAAATCATCCAATTGAATTTCATGAATCGGAATATCTCCCAGGTAAATTGTTCCTTTTTGATATTCATAAAATCGTCCTAACAAATTCATCATTGAACTTTTACCCGCTCCTGTTGCCCCTACAAATGCAACCGTTGATTTAGCTTTTATTTCTAAAGAAATATCCTTCAAAACCCACTGTTCATCATCATAGGCAAACCATACATTTTCAAAACGAATCGGTGCATCAAAATTACAATCAACTGCTGTTCCTTCATCTTGTATATTTTCTTTATGATCTAACACATCAAAAACACGTTCTGCTCGAACTGTTCCTCTTTGCAAAATATTAAATTTATCTGCCAGCATTCTTATTGGACGAAACAACATATGTACCCACAAAATAAATGCAACAATTTCTCCAAACTGCATCTGAATTTCGATAGAAGTACGTCCTTCCACTTGTAACGCTCCCCAAACAAGCATAATCGCTACCGACAAAGAACTCAACAATTCTACAACGGGGAAAAATATGGAATTCGCCCAGATTGCCTTAATATGAGCTTTTCGATGATCTCTATTAATTTCTTTAAAAGAATCAAATTCTTTTTCTTGCCTGTTAAACAATTGAACTAAAGACATTCCTGTAAGTCGCTCTTGAACAAAAACATTTAATTTATTTACCTGCTTCGCTTCTAATTGATATGATTTACGAATAATTTTTGCAAAAATTCGTGTTGCCATAATCAACAAAGGTATCGGAATCAATACCAGCAAAGACAATTTCCAATTCGTCAGGAACATTAAAGTAATTGCAAAAGTTAAGGCTACAATTTCTCCCATAATAGCAATCATTCCGGAAGAAAAGACCTCACTTATCGCTTCCAAATCAGAAACGGTTCTTGTTATTAATGAACCTATGGGAGTCTTATCAAAATATTGTATTCGAAAAGATAAAATATGATTCATTAATTTTTTTCTTAAATCCAAAATAATCGATTGCGCAAATAAATTAGAAAAGTAAGATGATACAAAACGGAAAAACCCTTCTAACAATAATAAACCTATTACAAGAAGTGTATAAAACAATAACATTTCACGGTCAGGATGTTTTACTATAAATTCATCCACCATATAACCAATCAACTTTGGACGTATAGGTCCAGGAAATGCTAAGAATAAAGTTGCTAAAATCGAAATAAAGAACAAAGCCTTGTAGGACTTCCAATACGAAAGTAAGCGTACAAAAACTTTAATATTCCATTTTTTCTGCTTCGACATTGAAGACAAAGGTAGTAGAAAGGATTCGTTTTGTTATTCTATTCTGCTGAAAATAAAAATTTATTAGGCCGAATAAGTCCTGTTTTTACCGCATACATAACAATTCCGGCTGTATTTTTAACACCTAACTTAGCCATAATATTCTTTCGATGTGAAACGACTGTATGATTGCTCAAAAATAATTTTTCTGCGATCTGAGCATTGGTTAAACCTTCCGAAATAAGCGTAATTATTTCTCTTTCTCTTTCTGAAATCACAACAGGATCACAAGAAAATAATTCACTGTCAATATCTTCAACTTTTAAATTGGCTTGTTGAATTGTTTCGATGATTTTTCCGCAGAAAAAACGAACCCCTTTTGAGGTTTCTTTAATTGCATCAATAATCTCTTTTACGGAACAATCTTTTTTCACATAACTTGTAACACCGGACTTTAACGCATCAACCAGAACCTGTGCAGACTGCTCCGGTGTAATAGCCAATACATCAACATCCGGATGTTTTTTCTTTAATCTCGTAATTGTTCTTACTTCAAAACCTTCCGAAGTAAAATCTACGACAACAACATCCACTTCAAAAAGTGATAAAAGTTCTAATAATTGCTCTTCAGACTCAGCTTCACCAACAATTTCCACATTTTCTACTTTCGATAGAATTGTACGGATACCTATTCTTGAAAGATCACTTTTATCTGCTAAAACTACCTTCATTATTTAGACTCATTTTAAACAATAAACAAAGATAAACAAAAACGATTAAAGCATATTATCTTATAATTCTAAACAATATGTTTTATCAACAATTTTACAAAAGACTGTTAATAAGTTTTGTTTTTAATATTTGTATGCTTGCATAGTATTTTGTATATTAAGTGTATGAAAT
>JALWLM010000149.1 GCA_027084145.1 Crocinitomicaceae bacterium
AAAAAGAGATTTTATTGCAAGAAGTACATCATAGGGTAAAAAATAACTTTCAAATGATTAGTAGTTTAATGATTTTACAACAAAAAGCCATTAAAGATGAAAAAGCAAAACAATATTTCGAAGAAACTCAATCCAGAATATATTCAATGGCTATTATACACCAACAATTGTATGAAGGCAAAAATTTGGATAGAGTAAATTTATCTGAATTTTTAAACGAAATTTTAACCTCTTTATCCCATTCCGATTTAAGGTCTCAAGACTTTTTTAAAGTAAATAATACCAATTTATTAATACACATCGAACAAGCCATACCGGTAGGCATGATTATTCACGAGTTAGCTACAAACTCATTAAAGCACGCATGGGGTAAAAACAACACAAATATGTTTATCGATATAAACCTTAAAGAACTTGATAATTACTTAACCATAAACTACAAAGACAACGGAAAAGGATTACCCGATAACTTCAATATCAAAAAGACACAATCACTGGGAATAAAATTAATAAAACTATTCGTTATCAGGCAATTGAACGGAACCGTAAATTACGGCAATGACAATGGTGCTTTTTTTACTTTTAAATTTCAATTACGATGAAAAAATATAAAATATTAATAGCTGAAGACGATGCCTTAATATCCGAAGTGCTGAAAGAATATTTAGAAGAAATGGGACATACGGTATGCGGAATTGTCTCCGATGTTTTTTCAGCTGAAAAACACTTAAACAGACACCCCGACTTTGTATTTCTTGATATCCGCATGCACGGGAAAGATACAGGGTTTGAAATTGCAAAAATCATTCAAACAAAATATCATGTTCCTTTTTTGTTTCTTACCTCGTTTTCCGATATGAAAACCGTTACAAAAGCTCAAGAATACAACCCCGCTGCATATTTAGTAAAACCATTTCGAAAAGAAAACATATTCGCGGCTCTTGAAATAGCCGTAAACAATTCACAAAAATCAAACCCCGATATCATTAAAATTAAAGACGGTAAAAAAACTTACCTGTTAAACACAAACGATATATTTTACCTGCAAGCGAACGGAAATTATATCGATATTTTCACTTCACAAAAAAAAATCACCATTAAAAGCAGTTTGGAAAAATGCTCTAAATCCTTTCCGGACTTTTTTATAAAAAGTCACCGAGCCTATTACGTAAACAGTAAAAAAATTACCGAAATCACAGCTACCTTTATTAAAATAAACAATATTTCAATTCCTCTATCAAGAACTTTTAAAAAGAACTTCGCTTAAACTCTCTTCTGCATTTTATCACCTTTTTTCCGCATTTCATCACCTATAATTTTCTTTCTTATTCAACATAAGTTTTATTTGCTCTATGTTATTCTAAAGCTTAAAAAAATGAATACCGGCATCTATTATGTGTACTTAAATTAAAGGATTGTTTTGAATAACAAATTATTTATTAATTAAAAGTTTAGTAACATGAAGAAAAAACAACTGTTATTGAGTTTGTTTTTTGGAGGATCAATTTCGGTTTTTGCACAACAAGATATTGTCTGTTCTCAGGGAGACAGTTATTCGACCGGCAACAACACGATTGATTTTACAATTGGCGAACCAATTATTGAAACAAACACAGGAGGTTCTAACGAACTCACGCAAGGGTTTCATCAAACCAATATTATAATTACAAGTATCGAAGATTTTAAATTTGAGTTAAATATTAAGGTTTTCCCTAACCCAACTGCTGAAATGTTAAACATTTCAAGTGGAGAAACGACAAGCAAAACGTATCAAATTTTCGATACTAACGGAGAATTGGTAAAACAAGGAGCCATAAGCGGAGCCAACACCATTGTAAACGTTGTTGATTTATCTCCCGGAGCTTATGTTTTAACTATTTCCGGTATTAACAACACGCCTTTAAAAACGTATCAAATAATCAAAAAATAAACACTTTTAAAATTATATTATTATGAAAAAAATTATTTTATCCACAGCAATATTTGCAGCTTGCTCATTAAGTGCTTTTGCACAAAGTCCCGAAGGATTTAAATATCAAGCAGTAGTAAGAGATGCTTCTCAAAATTTTATTCCAAACCAATCAGTTGGTGTACAAATAACTATTTTACAAGGTAGTGCCAACGGAACTGTTGTTTATCAAGAAACTTTTTCCGAGACAACCAACGCTTACGGATTGATAAACATTAGCATTGGTAACGGAACCGTTACTCAAGGAACCTTTTCTCTTATCGACTGGAGTACCGGACCATATTTTATCGAAACCGCATTAGATGCTTCCGGTGGAACAAATTATACTGTAATGGGAACATCACAATTGTTGAGTGTACCTTATGCATTATATGCGAAAACCGCCGAAAATGTAACAAATGACAATGTTAACGATGCCGATGCTGACCCTACTAATGAATTACAAACACTTTCTATAAACGGAGATACTATTTTCTTAGCCAATGGTGGTTCTGTTATTATTCCTAATGATAATGACTGGGGGAAAAATGGAAACGATATTTTCAATATAAATACCGGAAATGTTGGTGTTGGTATTTCAAATCCATCGGCAAGATTACATGTTTTAGGTCAGGTAAATACCGATGCCAACCCTGGCACAGCAACCCCTGTTGCAGTATTTGACAATGCTTCAGGGTCAACTCAAGCGATTATAAAATTAAATACCGCAGGAGCATTAACCGGTTCAATTCGTGCTGATATGTTTGGAAATTTATTACTTAATGGAAATGGAACTGGATCATTATATTTAGCAAATGATGGCGGTTCGGGAGATGTAATGTTTAGTAACGGAAGCGGAGGAGTTCATAGTGCATTTAAAGGTTCCGGTATGTTAGGTATCGGAACAATATCTCCTTCTACAAAACTACACGTAGTAGGCAACAACAATGCCGTAATAGTTGAAGATGCCGGAAACGGAAGACAATTAAGTTTATATGGTAATGGTGAAATAGAATCAAGTGCGGGAGCAACGCTTTCTTTAAACCGCTTTAACAGTGAAAATATCCGACTTGTTGCCGGCGGTGGAAATGTAGGTATTGGAAACATTATTGCACAATCAAAACTACAAATTGAAAACAATGTAGCCACAGGTGCACTTGATAATTTCAACGAATACCAAATATTATTGCATTCAAACCCAACAGCAACTTCGTCTTATGGATTTGGTATTAGAGGTAACACATTGGTATATAATTCTAACGTACAACACGATTTTGATATCGACGGTGTTACTGCTATTACTATAAACGCTAACGGAATAGCACAAGAAGCATGGCAAAATGCAACTCTTGTAAATGGATGGTCGAACTTTGGCTCAGGTTATACTACAGCTCAATACTACAAAGACAAAGAAGGTGTTATTCATGTAAAAGGAGTAGTTGTAGGTGGATCAGGAGTAATATTTAATTTACCTGC
The DNA here is from genome assembly GCA_027084145.1 of Crocinitomicaceae bacterium. Lineage (GTDB taxonomy): Bacteria > Bacteroidota > Bacteroidia > Flavobacteriales_D > Crocinitomicaceae > UBA4466. Next base: position 3,425 of record JALWLM010000149.1, read on the forward strand.
AGGATATAGACCTAATGACATAAGAATAATGGCAGGACAATCTGATGATGCCGGTCAAGGAACATCAGTTAGAATTGATGTAAAACCAAATGGAGATGTAACTTTAGCAAACACTCTTTCTAATGCATTTTCATTTGTTAGCATGGAATTTTCATTCAGACCTTAAGCATTCTTTAATAAGTTATTTTTTAAGGGGCTGTCTCAAAAGGGCAGCCTTTTTTGTAAAAAAACGGGAGAATTTATTTTCCCGCGCCTAAAGATATTCTTTAAATATGAAAGGCACATCAAAAAAGATATAAAAATTAAACTCAACAACAATTGAGTTTACTCCCGATAAGTTTTGAAGAATTAATAGAAGAAAATCATCCTGTTAGAGTTATTAATCAAGTAATAGACATTCTATATTTACAGCCATTGATAAAAAGTATAGAGGCGGCAGCACCCCTAGTTATCATCCGGAGATGATGTTTAAAGTATTGGTTTATTTATCTCACAATCAACTTAAATATGCCAGAACAGCATAGAAAGCACTTATTTTATCAATTTTATCTGAATAAACAGGCGTTTTTAACGACTTTAATATTTGCCGAAATTTTGGTGTGTTATAAAGACATTTGAAATTGTTTCATAAACAAGATTCAAAATGAAAAACAAAAAAGAGACTGTCTCAAAAATAATCGAGACAGTCTCACATTCTTGTTTTTATTTATTAGTTGTTAAAGCATTGTTGTCGGACACTTGTATTCTGAAAAAAACAGACCGCTATTTACTTTTTTCATAGCATTAAATCCTCCTTCAATATCGATCAAGTTGTGAATACCATATTGTTTTGCAATAGATTCAAAAATAACAGAACGATATCCTCCGGCACAATGTACATAATATGTTTTGTCTTTATCTAATTCTGATATTCTTTCATGGATAAAATCTAAAGGAACATTTTTAGCCTCGATTAAATGTTCAGAATAGTGTTCACTTTCTTTTCTAACATCTAAAACATTGATATTGTCCTTGTTATTTTTATAAATTGTTGCAAACTCTTCAGGCGTAATACGTTCAATAGAAGCGGTTTCATTTCCTGCTTCTTTCCATGCTTCTATAGCATTTGGAATATACCCGACCGTATTGTCATAACCAACTCTTGATAGTCGTTTAACAGCTTCTTCTTCTCTACCGATATCAGTGATAAGAATAATTTTTTGATTTAAGTCTTCAATCAATGCACCAACCCAAGGAGCAAAGTTTCCGGTGAGTCCGATAAATAAAGACCCCGGAATATGTTCAACAACAAATTCATTTTGGTGACGAGTGTCTAAGATAATAGCTCCTTCATCAAGCAATAATTTAACATTATCAATACTTAGCTTTTTTGTTCCCCGTTTAATGATTTCTTCAATATCATCATTAATACCTTTGTTCATTTTCGCGTTTTTAGGGAAATATTGTGGAGGGCGAACAAGTCCTGTGAGTACTTCTTTAACAAATTCATCCTCAGTCATATCAGCACGTAAAGCATAATTTACTTCTTTTTGATGTCCAAGAGTGTCATATGTTTCTTTACTCATATTTTTACCGCAAGCAGAGCCCGCTCCATGGTTTGGATAAACGATAACATCATCTGGTAAAGGCATAATTACATTTCGAAGTGAACGATAGAGATGTCTCGCTAAATCTTCTTCGGTTAATTCTCCTTGTTTTATTGCTAAATCAGGTCGTCCTACATCCCCAATAAATAAAGCGTCTCCAGAGAAAAGACAGTGAGGTTTTCCGTTTTTGTCTTTTAATAAAATAGAGATAGACTCCATGGTATGTCCAGGAGTGTGTAATGTGACCAGTTCTATTTCTCCTAAAGGAAACACCTCTTCGTGTTTTGCGTTATATAAGTCGAATTCTGCAGTGGCTCCGGGACCATAAATAATTTTAGCTCCGGTTCTTTTTGCTAAATCGACATGTCCGGAAACGAAATCCGCATGAAAGTGAGTAAGGAAAATATATTTTATCTTCGCATTATCCGCCTCAGCTCTCATAAGGTAAGGCTCTATATCTCTTAAAGGATCTATAACAGCAGCCTCTCCTTTAGATTCAATATAATAAGCCATTTCGGCTAAACAACTGGTAAAAATTTGTTCTATTTTCATAATTTTAATTTTTTATGTGGTTAATAATATGTTCATATTTCATGATCAACGGTACAAATTAACAAAAAAAAGAACTTAAAAAAAGTGACAAATGTTACTCTGTTAAAAACGGCCCATAAAAAAATATTAGTTTTTCTATCTACCTTTGAAAATAAATGAACAATTCAAAGCAAATATTTTCTCTTCATCAAGTTGTTTTATCTATAAAGAAAACAATTGCCCGGCGATATACACAAGCGTATTGGGTGAAGGCTGAAATGCACAAACTCAATCATCATACAAACGGTCATTGTTATCCGGAGCTGCTTGAAAAAAAAGACGGGAAAGTTATTGCGGAAATGCGAGCTGTGATATGGAAAAGCAACTTTGAAAGAATTAATAGTCGTTTTGTTCAAGTCGTAAAAGAACCATTAAAAGACGATTTGACTTTACTAATGTTGGTAAAAATAGATTTTCATGAAGTCTTTGGGTTATCTCTTAATATTATAGATATTGATCCAAATTATTCTCTTGGGGAGCTTGAAAAAGAAAAAAGAGAAACACTCGAGAAGTTAAGTAAAGAGGGGTTAATCAATCAAAATCAAAGACTTTCTTTTCCGTTGCTTCCAAAAAGAATTGCGATTATATCAGCGGAAGGAACAAAAGGATTGTCAGATTTTGAACAGGTGTTGAAGAAAAATAATTGGGGTTATCGTTTTTTTACAATGTTGTTTCAGGCATCGATGCAAGGAGAAAAAGCAACGAAAGAAATCATTTATCAATTACAACAAATAGAAAAAGTAAAAGAACATTTTGATATTGTTGTTATTGTTCGCGGAGGAGGAGGAGAAGTTGGACTTTCCTGTTATAACAGTTATGATTTATGTAAGGCTGTTGCAACATTCCCTTTACCTGTACTTACAGGAATAGGGCATTCCACCAATCTAACCGCCGTAGAGATGATTGCGCATAGAAGCGAGATTACCCCAACGAAATTAGGAGAGTCTCTAATACAAGCTTTTCATAATTTTTCGGTGCCGTTAAAAGAATCTGTTCAAATCATAAAGTCTCGTTCAGAATATATTTTATCTAATGCGAAACATCGACTAACAAACTTATCAGAAAATTTTAAAGGAAGGGTCTTTGAATATCTTGTGCAAAGAAAAAATAAGGTGTTGGTCTGGGAATCAAAACTAATTTCAGCAACAAAATTTTTTTTAAATAAAGGAAAAGAATTTTTACAAAGAACAGAACAAAAAA
>JALWLM010000150.1 GCA_027084145.1 Crocinitomicaceae bacterium
CAATAATACTGCCCCTAAAACACGCAAAAAAATAAAAACACTAGGTGTAAGGTATTTTGGCATTATTCCTTTTGCAACAACAAAACTTGCTCCATATAAAGCATTCACCAAAAAAAGGGATAAATGTGCTTTAATAATCTCTTTCAAAACCTTATTTATTCAATGATTGTTTTGCTGCTTCAATCGTTTTTTTAGAATTCCCAATAAAAACTTCTTCTTCATTGATAATAAACGGCCTCTTTAAAAAGGTGTATTCTTCCAACAGCAATTTTTTATAATCTTCTTCTTTAAGATTTTTTTCTGCTAAGTTTAGTTCTTTGTATTTTCTTGCTCTTTTTGAAAAAAGAGCTTCATAAGACCTCGCTTTTTTGGCTATCCAGTCTAATGTTTCTTCATCAATGTTTTTTTCTTTGATGTTTTGTAGTTCAAAACCATCCAAATTAAGTTCTTTTAATATTTTTTTATTGGTAGAACAAGAGTCCAGGTAAAAAATTTTTTTCATTTTAATTTCTTTGTCTATTTCTGTCTTGATCATTAATCTCAACCGGTGGGCAACCTTTCGCTTTCTTTTCAAAAGCAAACATGTATTTCAAATGAAATAAAAACGGCCAATAATGAGAAGAAAACCAATTTAATGTCGGTTGTCCTTTTTGCCACTCATGAACTCCAAAAACAGGAATTCTTACTCCCGGTATGAAATACGCCCCCCTCTTTACTCTAAAACCAAACCCTAAGCCGTAATGAATTTGTGCAACAAGATTTCCGTGATAATCTTGAAACTCATCAACATAGTTTAACTGTCCTATATGAGTCCCGTTTTCTCCTCCAAAAGAGGTTTCTATAAGCTGAAAACCTAAATTTACTCCTAAACTATTATCTAAAAAGAAATGACTTCCTTTTTTAAGCTTTACGTTTTTATGTAAACTAAACCGTCCATAAATAAATCCTGATTGGTATTGTCCTTCTGTTTCTGTTGTGCCTAAAACGGTTCCCGAAGGACTTAGCCTGTCAACTGAAATGGTTTCTCCTCCTCGAAAGTACTTAAATCCAATCCCCCAATCGTAATAACTCACCAAAATTGTTTTCAGCATTAATGAAAGCTTTGATCTTTTTTTAGGAAAGTGAAACATTCCTACTTCTATATATCCTCCAAGTTTACTTTTTGGGTCTGTCAAAAAACGACTTTTTGATCCTCCATCATAAAAATCAACATATTTATTCTTTGAGTTAAGTTTTGTTAAAGTGTATGTTCCCCCTCCTTGTATTTGAAGGCCATGATTGTGTAGTGCTCTTAAATCTCTTTTCCCGAAAGCTTGTTTTTTATTTCTCGGGGTTAAATCTCGCTGTCCATAAATCCAAGCAAAAGAAAAAATAAAAATCCCGCTTATTAATAGTCCTTTTTTCATTTTTCTGTTTTTTCTAATATCGCATCCATCACCTCTTTGGTGTCCCAGACTTCTTCAATATTTTCAAATGAAGCCATTATTTCTTTCATTATCTTTGTTTGTCTTTTTCCTGCCTCTAATGCTTTATGGTAAGGAATATGACTAAATGTTACTTGTGAATATAACGGTATCCATTTATTTGGGTACAATTCTGAAAATTTTGCTTCTATTTTCTTTTGCAAAAGAAACTTTGGATCGGCCACATAATCTCTCATTACATAGTAATTATACAAAGAAAGATCTTGTAAAGCATCTCCATCCGGTTTTCTTATTTTACTGTATTCAGGAAGTATCTTTTCCCAGTTTTCTTTTCCGTTTTCCGTATATTTTTGCATTAATTCCCACAATACCGTACAGTCTTCAAAGCCCCCATTCATTCCTTGTCCATAAAAAGGAACGGTTGCATGTGCTGCATCTCCGATCAATGCTGTTTTTCCATAATTCCACGGATAGGAACGCATGATTGCCAAAGAAGACAATGGGTGATCTTCCCAATGGTCAGCAATGTCCGGCATTAATTCATAAAAATCCGGAAACGTTTCTTTAAAAAACCGATCAACCTCTTCCTTTGTGTTTACTTTATCAAAAGAATGTTCTCCTCCTTCATGCGGCATAAATAAAGTACAAGTAAAAGACCCGTCCTCATTAGGTAGTGCAATTAACATAAAACGTCCTCTAGGCCAAATATGAAGCGTGTTTTTTTCCAGCTTATAAGAACCGTCTTCATTGGCAGGTAAAAGAATTTCCCGATACCCGTCTTCAATATAAGTTTGTGAAAAATTAAACCTGTCTTGTTTTTGAAATGCTTTATATCTTACTGCGGAGAAGGCTCCATCAGCAGCAAAAACAATGTCTGCTTGATCTTCTAACCTCTCCCCTGTCTCTTTATTTTTCAAATAAACAATACCTTTTTCTAAATCTGCTCCTACGCATTTCGTATTATAATGGATTTCTGCATTTCCTTCCTGTTCGGCAATATCCATCATTTTTGCATTAATTCCTCCTCTAGACACCGAATAAATTGCTTGTCCCTCTTTTCCATACGGTTGAAAAGTAAGGTTTCCTTCCATATCGTGCATTGTTCTTCCATACATTGGAATCGCTATTTCACGAATGATATCACCAACACCAACAGTGTCTAATGCTTTCCACCCTCTTGTGGATAACGCAAGGTTTATTGATTTCCCTGCGGAAATATCCGCATTTCGAATATCCGGGCGAGCTTCGTAAATGGTTACTTTATATCCGGCTTTTGATAAATAAACCGCCCATAAAGACCCAACAAGCCCGGCTCCAACAATAATTGCTTTTTTTTCCTTCTCCATAATTTTTATTTTTTTCTCCACGATTTTGAATATGGCGTATCAAAAAAGGTGTTTCTTTTTCTTTCTTTCAATTTCTTTTTATGAATGACTACACTTACTCTCCACAATATTATTCCCCCGACTAAAACTGCTATTGTTTGTATTACTAAATTAACATATAATGATATATCATTTACGCCCCCTGAAAATTTTACTTTTATTAATTCTTGTATTATTAATTCATCCATTATTGTATTGATTTTTCCAAACATTGTCCAAACCGATAACAATCTTCAAAAGAATTGTATAATGGTACCGGTGCCACACGAATCACATTCGGTTCTCTCCAGTCTGCAATTACTCCTTGTTTTGTCAGGGCATCAAATAAAGCTTTTCCTTGACCATGAGCCAAAATCGACAACTGAGCTCCTCGTTTGTTTTTATCTTTTGGTGTAATAATTTCAAAGGTACATTTTTCCTTATTTCGTTTTGACACATCTTCAATAACAAACTCTAAATAAGCTGTTAAAACATCTCTTTTTTCACTTATTCTATCCATTCCCGCCTCTTCAAATATCTCTAATGATGCCAAATGTGCCGCCATTCCTAAAACCGGAGCGTTACTTAATTGCCACCCTTCGGCCCCCTTCATTGGTTGAAATCCGGGCTCCATTAAAAAGCGGGTTTCTTTATCATGCCCCCACCACCCTGCAAATCGAGGAAGGTCTTTTCTTTCAGCATGTTTTTCATGGACAAATAATCCGGAAACACCTCCGGGCGAAGAGTTCATGTATTTGTACGAACACCAAGCCGCAAAATCAACCCCCCACTCATTTAACTTCAACTCTACATTTCCCGCTGCATGAGCAAGGTCAAATCCTACATTTGCTCCAACATCATGCCCTGCTTTTGTAATTTTTTCCATATCGAAAAGCTGACCTGTATAATAGTTCACACCTCCAATCATTACAAGAGCTAATTCATCTCCAAGTTCTTTTATCTTAGACAAGACATCTTCTTCTCTTATTAAGTGCTCTCCGGGTCTGGGAGCAACTTCTATTAAATTTTTATTTACATCTAAGCCGTGAAATTTTACTTGTGACTCCAGCGCATATTGATCACTGGGAAACGCTTTTGCCTCACAAAGTATTTTTGTTCTTTTTCCCTTTGGTTGATAAAAAGAAACCATTAAAAGATGAAGGTTTGTTGTAAGCGAGTGAGTTACAACTACTTCTATTGGTTTTGCTCCTACTATTTTTGCTAATTTTTCCGTTAAAAACTCATGATAACTAAACCATGGTCTTTGGGCTAAAAAATGACCTTCTACTCCGTATTTTGCCCAAGCACCTAATTCTTCTTTAATTATTTTTTCTGTTGTCTTTGGTTGTAAACCTAAAGAGTTTCCTGTAAAATAAACCACTTCTTTATTCATAAATGTGGGAAAATAAAACATTTCTCTAAATGACCTTAATGGGTCATTTTTATCCATTTTTTGGGCAAAATCCAATGTGTTTTCAAATGTCATTTTTACTTTTTTTATCACGCTTATCCTTCTCAAAAATAAACAAAAGAATTGTTTTTTTATGTTTGGTGAAAACACAATTTTAATACCTCAACAAAATTATCTTTTGGTGGAATATATAATTTTTGTATCTTGTAACAACATATAATCACTGTGTTATGAAGATATTTTTACTTATTCTGTTTTTTCCTTTTATCACTTTTTCTCAAACCATTGTAGAAAACCCGGATATTTCCGCCGAATTTCCCGAAGGAAATCAAAAATTAATCACTTTTTTATCTGAGAACATCAATTATCCTGAAGAAGCAAAAAAACAACAAGTTCAAGGGAAAGTATATGTCTCCTTCATTGTAGAAATAGATGGAAGTGTCTCTAATGTTAAAGTTCTACGAGGAGTTAATGCTTATCTGGATAGAGAAGCTGTTCGCGTTGTTTCTTCTTTTCCAAACTTTAATCCGGCAACAAAAGACGGTAAGCCTGTTCGAACAAAAATGGTCCTTCCCATATTATTTAAATTATAGTTTTCTTTTATTTTTACGAAAAAAATCATGAAAGCACCTTTTAATCTTAAACAATGGATTGATGACAACAGGGACTTATTAAAACCTCCTGTGAGTAATAAAAACCTTTATGTTGAGGCCGGCGATTTTATTGTTATGATTGTTGGAGGGCCTAATGCTCGAAAAGATTATCATTACAACGAAAGTGAAGAGCTTTTTTATCAATTAGAAGGTGATATCACCGTACGAATTCAAGAAGACGGAAAAGCAAAAGATGTTGTTATTAAAGAGGGGGATATTTTTCTTCTTCCTCCAAACATTCCACACTCTCCCATCCGTGGAGAAAACACCGTTGGACTTGTTATTGAACGAGTAAGAAAAGGAACTGATCTTGTCGACGGGTTGATGTGGTTTTGTGATAAGTGTAACAACAAATTACATGAATACCGATTCACGTTAAAAGATATTGAAAAAGATTTTCTTTCTCGATTTAGAGAGTTTTATGGATCTGAAGAATATAGAACGTGTAAAAAGTGTGGTCATGTAATGGAGGTTGACGAGCGATTTGTTTAATAATTTCGTCTGTCATTCCAAAGGATATTTCTTAATCCAACAACGACAAAATAATTGGGCTGTTGTAATGTTGTCCCTATAAAGTGGTTTTCTATAAATGCACTTAGATTTCCTGTTTTTCTTAATTGATAGAATGCTGATATAATGGTTTTTGTTCCATTCACTCCTCTTCCTTGTCCTATAAAGTGTCCATATTCATAAGGACGGTTAATATAGGAAGTATAAACATCCTCTCCATAATTAAAAACACCGACACTTTTTCCTCTTAAATAATAGTTGGAAAACAAAGAAAACATCCATCTGTTTTGTTGCCACTTTAGCTCTGCTAAAACCTCCATAAAATTTGCTCCGTAAGGGTGTGCTAAAGGTGCCCCTTGATTACCATAGTTTAACCCTTCTGATAAATGTGCATAGGTATATGGTCTTGCAAAATTATATTCTAAACGATAAAAAAAGTTGTTTTTGTTTTTCTTAAAATATCCTTTTAATCCAATTTGTCCCGCATATTTACTAGCCCACCATTTTGTTTTGTTTTTCACTTCATTCCAAACAAACTCATCTAAAAGAAATTGTATGTAAAATGTGTGTCTTTTCCAATAAGCAGTTAAATCTATACCCAATAAAACATTATCTGAAGAACCGAGTGAGTATTCTTGGGGTCTGTACATAATAAACGGATTAAGATATTCGACATCAAACCCTCTATTTAACAACGTATCTTTCGGCTGAAAAATAACCGTTTCAAAAAAACCGGCATTTAACCACTTTGTTATATTAACCGATAAATGATGTGTTGCTGCAAACTTTCCTTTCCAACGCCGGAAATAATCATTCCCCTCTCTTTCTCGCAAAAATTGATATAATATCGCGTATTCTGCTCTCCAAACATTCATTTTTAAAAGAGCAAAGGGATAAGAAGATGAATAGTCGCTTAAAAAAAGCGAGCGACTTCCTTCTCCTATAAAATGATTATCCAAGCCTGTTTGAAAGTTAAAAAATTTATTAGGAGAATACGAAACTCTAGCTCTCACATCTGTATAAAACGATGTTTTATTTCCTATACTGTCTAAAAAATAAACACGAGGAATATAATTTGAATCTGTTTTTGTTACTCCCGAAATAAAAGAAAGACGGTAGTACCATTTATCTTTCCATTTTCCTTTATATTCCAGTCCTAATCCTGTTTTAAAATTAACATTATTCGTTTGGATATAATTCAAATCTAAAATTGGTATCAACTTGTCTGAAAACGGTTTGTTTTTTAGTTCGCCATCTTTTAATAAAAACGGTTTTAATGTTTGGTGTGTTGTCAAACTTCTTTTAGGAAAAGAATCTAAAGGTGTTTCTTCTCGCAAATAACTAAAATCTGCTTGTCCAAAAGCAAACACCGAGCTTAATAATAAAAAACCACAAGCTATTCCTTTCATTAAAATCCTTTATAA
>JALWLM010000151.1 GCA_027084145.1 Crocinitomicaceae bacterium
GTTATATATTTTTAATGTTTCTAATATCTTTTGAACTCTTTTTTCGTATGGCAACAAAATACCGAAATTGATTATATTTCCATTTTGTTCCTCGAACTTTTGTACAAAGTTATAAAAATTTATTTTAAAATTTAAATCTTTGGCATCAATAGCCCCTTTTTCTTTTAATTCTACGGCTTCTTTTACGCTGATGAATGGTAAAGAGTCTAATCGAAATAAAAGTTTTTCTCGTTCTAACTTTGCCGGATTCCCTTTGTATTTTGTTTCGATTAATTGATTATAAATTAAAGCGAGTTCGCTTGTAGGCAATCCGATTTCTTTTGCTTTGGCAAATTTGTCTTGTAATTCTTCTTCGCCTACTAAATACCATTCCGTTCCAAAGTTTACATCGACGTTTATTTCGTATGTAGGATAAAACATTTTTCCAACTATTGTCAATATCCACCGATAAATATTATCAAGCTCTTTTTTATTTCTTTGCAAAATTGTTTCCATTGAAGCAAATGAACCCTTAACCTGCAACTTGTTTACAGCTTCTTTCGATAGCACTTCACTCACGCCTACTGTCTTATATCTTATTTCCAACTCAATATCTTGAAGTTTTTCAGGCACATACTTCATTTTATCGGTTTCTGGGAAGTGCATTTTGAATTTCCCTGAACCGTCTTCAAGGTTTTTGTCTGCTTGTAGCTTTATTCCAATATGCGTTCCCGGACTTATTAATTCTGATAAACTTTCGCCCTTACATACCGGACAAGTTGTCCATTTTATTCGCCGTTTACCTGATACATCGATTTCTTCTTCTGCAACTTTTCCACCTTTACATTGCGGATTAGGACATTTTTTAATTGGGGCTTCTGTTACAGGGAAGGGGACATAATGGTCAACGTAATTTCTAAATATATCAAAAATTGTCCAATCTTCAAGCTTTGATAATGAAGTGCCAAAAGCGACTCTCCGTTTGAGTGCGTTCTTTTCGTTGGCTGTTGTAGTTATGAACATTCGTGCCGGTGTCGTGCCGAGATTGTGGGCAATTTCGTTTTCTAATGTTATATTTCCGCCAAAACTACGAAAAACTCTGTAATAAGTATCATCATATACAGCGATATTTTTTACCGGCTCGCCTGCTTCTTCGCTTATGCTATGCAAAAACACAATATAATCAAGTTCTCCGTTCTGCTTTACTGATATGTCAATAAGACGCTCGCTATCTATAAGAAGTAAATACGGCTCGCCTTGTTCATCTTTATCAATTACCACGACGCCACTCGGGATATTTTTGAAAACTTTTTTTGCTGTTTCCTCGACCCATTTTACCGGCTGTTTTTTACTTATCCACCGGTTCAATAAATCGATGTCTTTGTTGGCTGATACATTGAAGTATCTGTTTTTTCCTTCAAACACTTTAAAGAAATCATTAAGGACGCTTTCTGTAAGCTGAACAATAGGTAAAGGATAACGAATAAATTGTTTTATACGCTTGAATTTTTTAGCCGAACGGCTTTCCATTTTGGCAAGTAAAGTTTTCCAATATACTTCCCCCTGCAACTCGTTTTCATCAAGTTCCTCTGTAAATACCCTTAATGCACTTTCATAAGTTTTTATGCTACTTATTTGATTTGCGTGCTTTGGGCTCTCGATTACTTCTTTTGCTTGTGATTTGGATAAGTTCATTGTTTACAAATTCATAGCGTTCATCGGCGAGTTTCCATTGTGTTTTTTGCAACGTCAATAATCTTTGTGCGTGAGCTATATCAAACTCCTGCTCTTGATTAATAGTGCCGAGAGCTACTAATTTCACTCTCGGCTGTTTTTTTTGCGCTCGCATCTTAAAGTTCGGTTAAAGGATTGAAATTTAATTGAAGCTTGTCTAAATCATCACTCCAACCGGCTAATAAGCTAAATTCTATTTTTACCTTATCGTCCGTGCCAAACCCTTCATTTCCTCTATCGGATATGAATGTTGATTGGATTGTAAAACCGGCGTGTTTTTGTGCATCTATTTTTCGTGATGCTATGCCACCGCCTTGCAAAAAGAAATAAACTGTCAAGTCTTTTTCGCACATCAATTTTTTCAATGCTTTTTCGGTTTCAGCTGATAAACCTAAAAACTCGGCTGTAAATTTCGAAGGATTCACTCCGGTTACTTCTTCAACTCCGTTCAGTGTTGAATTATCACCGCCCCCTTGCTTAATTGGTTCGCCGGCTTGAATTGTGGGATTTGCTCCAATTATTGGAGTTAAAACGATTTTTGTATCGTCTGTCGCTGTTGTTTTAGCTTGCCAGCTTGCAAGTTCTAAAATGGAGTTTGTTGATTCATCAAAAGATGTTCCGCTTCTTTGAAAAGCGATTCTTTGAATTTGTTTTAAATTAACTTTACAATTTGATTGCGGGATTGTAGTTAATTCAGAAGGTCTTGGGCAACTGCAAGTATCCATAATTTTTAAAATTTAATGTTAATTCCTTAATTTTTTAGATAAAGCGTCCCATACTTTTATAAAGCAAAGGTATAATTTTTTTTTTTAATAGCAAAAAGCCCCCAAGATTATTGAGAGCTTACTGCTAAAACTAAACATTATGAAAAAAACAAATCTAATATGGCATTCCACCGCTTGTGAAAACGATTACTTCTTTTATTTCTGCCGGATTATTGCTAAATAAAACGGCTCTAATCGGATTCTCGAATTGATTAAGCTCGCTTTGAATTGTTTCCGTACCGGTTAAATTGAAATCTTGTGTTTGCAACTTTGCAACTTGAATGGTTTGAAATTGTTCCTTAAAAAAGGATTTTTTGATTTTGCTATCGATTTGTGTCTGCTCTTCAATATGGGGAGAAAACCCTACCAACGCAAAAACAAACGATAATGTCATCAATAATAAAAATAATCTTTTCATTTCGTTATGTTTTTATGATTATTACTGCAACAAAGTTACAAAAAAATCTTTAACTACAAAATCGCTAACTTTTAACCCTTATTTTAGCCAAAAAACGCATTTTTCCAATTATTTGATTTTTAAATAGTTAGTCTACTTCCGTCATCGAGCGGATACAACTTTTTTTTATCTGATTTTTTAGCGTTGTTTTGTGTCTAAAAAATGTTCATCTATACCTAATCTCAACTTTACTATTATATCTGATTTGTGACCTGTAATAGGATTTAAATTGTAATTCCAAAAGTCTCTGGGGAATTCAGCCCCTTTCTGTAACTTTTTTCCTTTTTGTGTGTTTTTTGTTGTCTTTGTGCTTTTCTTTACCATATCGCAAAAATTTAACTATAATAAATATCAGGTTCTTCCGGTAACAAGTCGGCAAACTCACGCATCATAAAGGCGTCAAGGGCATCGGGCGATTTCCCGTCTAACATCACTTTCATCTCTTGTTTTGGTATTACTGCCAACTTGCCGTCATAATCTGGTTTTGCCCGCTTGATTGCTTTGCGTTCTTTCATCATTTGTTCTTTAAGTGTAACTCCGTCAGCAAATTCTCTGTCTGCTACCTGCGGTGGAATGTAATACTCGCCCCTTTCTACGCTGTCACCGGCTTTAAAGTAGCATTGTGATTTCAAATTTTGATAGTTTTCACCATTAACAGCCCTTGCGCCATTATTGAATTCTTTTGCGCCTTCAATAAAGCCGTCTATGAATTGTCCAACTCCGTCATTATCAAAGATTATGTTTGAGTTTGGAACGTGATGCCTGATTGCGAGCAAGTTTATTGCATCAATAACCTGATTTCCTTTTGATTTCTCTATTACTAAAAAATCTATCATCATTTTGCCTTGCCAAACATAGATTACAAGTCTATCGCTCCCTTTCATTGCGATGTCGCTTGTTATCCACCTGCTCGCATACTTATACGTGTCGGCGAGCCAATGGTTTGAGAATATATCTTGAAACTTGAAATAATTAAATATGTCGTTCCCGCTTATCTTTACGTTCCAATTACCATATAATAATCGGGCTTTTTCCTTTTCGTCTTGTGCGTTTAAGTTTGCCAAGTATTCAGGATTTGTCTTTAATAGTTCTTTGTTGTCGTATATACTTCCGCTTATGAATGTAAGTGATTTAACAAACCTTTCCGCCGGTATGTTAGATTTTTTAACCATATCATTCAAAACGTGCCAACCCTTTTCTATAACTTCGGCTTTTGTTGCTCCCCAAATGTATTTATCATTGTTTCGCATAAAGTATCGCAAAACTCCGTTCCGTTCCGGTATAGGATAACCGTCGTCGCCTATCCACCAATCTATAAATTCACGCACCCAACTTTCAGGGTCAGGATTTGTCGTTGCCCTTAAATATGGCTCGACACCACTTGTAGAACGATTCCTTGAAAGTAAATAAAAAAACATTTTTTTAGTGAAGTGAGTTAGCTCATCAAATCCAATAAAGGGAATTTCTGAACCTTGCCAATCGTAAATATTTTTTTCGTATTCGATATGCGCAAACTTTATCTTTACACCGGACGGGAACATCCATTCCAAAGAGCTTTCCCTTTGCCGTGCGCCGTGTATTTTTCCGTATAGTTCAACGCTTGCATCCCACAATCCGCCTTCATTCCTAATCATAGGAGTTGTCCGCCTGAATATTACACCGCCGAATCCTTTGACTGTTACATACCTTAAAGGGTCTATAAGTAGTGAAAAGGTTTTGCCAACTCCAGCCGCTCCTCCGCCAATAACTATATCAGCAGGCGAGCTTAAAAAATCCATTTGAAATCCTTTTTGTGGCTCAATAAACTTTATATCATCACTCATCTTTTTTTCGCTTATTGTCAGGTATTTTAAAGACGTGAACCTGCTGTGATACTTCTTTACCTTTTGAAGTTAAATCGACACGTTTTGTTCCGTATTTGCTCGGCTTTTTCTTTCCTGCCAGCCATTTATGAGCATCAAGTATTACTCGTGCCTTATCAGAGCTTATTTTGTCCTCACGCAAAAGTGTTACAAGCTCCTCTATTTTATCGGCTTCCATATCGGCTGAATCCTCCCTTGCTTGTGTGTAATTGTTAAAAAACTCTTTGTCAAAATTCTTATGAACTGGATTCAACCATTGATACACAATCGGTCTGCTCGGCATACCTTCAATCGTGTCAAGAATCCATTTTAAAGATTTGCCTTCTGCGAGTAGTGTTATTATTGTTTCTTTTATTTCAACTGTCTGATGCGGTGCGTATTCTGTCGGTCTTCCGCCGGCGTGCTTTTGTGTATTGTTTTCTTTATCTTGCTGTCCCATAGCTTTGAGAGTTTTTTTTAATTGTTTCTTTTGCACAAATTTAGTAAAAAAATCAACAATAGCAAACTCCGGTTCTTTTCCTTTGTCTGCTATTGTCTTGATTTGATGATGAAAAAAGCAACTAAAACATCATCATAATTGGTTAATTTCTTTGTATTGTTTCATAAATATTTCTATTATTGGTAATGTCCAAGCGTCCCCGACTAAACTTCCGGCTTCTTTGTAATTTAATATGCTTGTATATCCATCGGGGAATCCTTGCAACCTTTCTAATTCCGTTTGTTTCAATACTCTGTAATTACTTTCGTTTTTCCATACGATATTTAGCATTTTCTTTTCATAGCGTTTTAATACATCTTTATAAACTTTTGGATAAGGATAACGTGATACACTTGTTAATAATGCACTCGCTTTTGTTTCCTTAACATACCCCCCACCAATTAATATATCTTGAAACTTTATTTTTCTATCTTTTGGTATAGGTATATCCGTAACTAAATCGAATAATGTTTTTTTTGTTTTTATGTTACTCCAATAGTATCGACATCTGTTTTGTGCTGTTACTAAATTAGAATTGATTTTTATAGGATATACACCTAATTTCTGCTCATAATTCCAATATCTGTTTTTGATGCACTCCCTACATTTTCCTGCAAAAATTTAACTTCAGGATTATATTTACGGATATGGTTAAGTATATCTACAAAGACAAAAAACAAACTACTTCGCTCACCGGACAATCCTTTGCGTTTTCCTGCAATACTTAAATCTTGACAAGGACTTCCTCTACCAATGAAGTCTATACTTTCCCAATCAATATCCCATTCTCGCCAATTTCTTATATCGCCTAATTGTATAGTGTCTGGGAAGTGATGATTTGTCAGCTTTATTGCATACGGTTTGATTTCACTTGCGTAATACTTCTCTACTTCTATCCCTATATTTTTCATCGCTAATTGTAGCGTTGACATTCCGTCGAATAATGATAAAACATTTATTTTCCTCATATATTACCTTTTTGCCGGCGTCGGTAAATTGGTCTGATAACAAAAATCCATTCTTTTTGATATTCATCTTTTTCGGTATCATAAAAATTGTATAAATACCCACTTTCGACTTTCATTTTTCTAAAATAGGGTTCTTCGTGAATTGCTTTAATTTTGTGTATTTTCATCGCTCACTTATTTTAGTGGTTATTAATTCAGTTACGTGTAGATTTTTCGGCACTACACATAGCCGTAATCCGTTATGGTTAATTATAAAAACGAAGTTCTATAAAGAACCAATGTGTAATGCTTAAACTAATATATCTAAGATTTTTCAAAAATGATATTCTTAGATTGAATACTTGTGAATGTCTTTTAGTATTATTATGACCTTTAATTGTATATGGAAATAATGAAAAATCAAATGATTGTCG
>JALWLM010000152.1 GCA_027084145.1 Crocinitomicaceae bacterium
ATATACTACAAGTTGCTGACGCCGGTGTAGAAGCACATTTTGTTACTTTTGATGTTTCAAAAGATTTAAGTCTAAAATTAAAACCTACTCTTCTTGATTATAATAAAGCAGGGGTATCTTTAACATTAAATTTTAAAAAATGAAAATTGCACTCATCGGATATGGAAAAATGGGCAAAGCAATTGAAAAAATTGCAACCGAAAGAGGCCATGAAATTGTTGCTCGTGTATCAAGAGAACATTCTATCGATAAAGTGGATTTTTCAAATGTCGATGTTGCCATAGAGTTTACCGTGCCGGGAAAAGCTGTTGAACATCTTAAATATTGCGTCAACAATAATACACCGGTTGTTGTCGGTACTACGGCATGGCATGAGTATTTAGAAGAAGTCAAAGAATTTGTTACTAAAAATAATGGTACTCTTTTATATGCCTCTAATTTCAGTATTGGAGTCAACTTGTTTTTTGAACTAAATAGAAAATTAGCGGAATTAATCAACCCATATCCGGAATACAATGTCCGAGTGGAAGAAACGCATCACACTGAAAAACTAGACGCTCCGAGCGGAACAGCAATCTCCATCGTAGATGATATTATGCTGACCAGTGATAAATTAAATGCATGGAGATTAGTGAGTACTAAAGAAGAAGCAGATGAATTAGCTAAAAATGTTATTCCGGTATTTGCTCATAGAAAACCGGCTATTCCCGGAACTCATCAAGTAAATTATTCTTCGGAAATTGATGATATTGAAATCAAACATACTGCTAAAAGCAGAAAAGGGTTTGCTTTAGGTGCAGTTATTGCTGCAGAATGGCTTCTAGGAAAGAAAGGTATATTTACAATGAAAGACGTTATACAATAAAAAACAAAACAATGGACATTATTTATTTTTACATTTTCTTACTCATTCATCCTTATTTAGCTCTTTGGCACAAAAGTTTCGTGCAAGCAGAAAGAAAATCATGGGAAGCTCTTATTCCCGGATATAATTACTTTATTGCTTTTAAATTCACCATCAATAAACCTTGGTGGTCACTTCTACTCATATTTCCGGGAGTTCATTTAGTGATGTGGTCTGTAATTAACGTCTCTTACATTAGACGTTTTGGTTATTATTCTTTTTTGGATACGCTACAAGGCATCTTTTTCCCTTATATTATTTTCTACAAAATAGTTAAAAATAAAGATCCTTTCCTTCCTCAAACCAACTGGGCAAATTCAGTAGAAGTCAGTAAGAGAGAGTGGGGAGATCATATCGCCTTATTCTTAGCTCTTCCGGTAATCGGACATATATTAGCACTAGGAATAGGAATGTTTACAAGACACAAGCCCGGTGAAAAAACAAAAGTTAAAGAATGGGGTGATTCTCTGATTTATGCTATTGTTGCAGCATCCATATTAAGAACTTACGTCTTTGAACCGTTCCAAATCCCTACAGGCTCTATGGAGAAAACATTACTAGTTGGTGATTTTTTATTTGTAAATAAACTTGCTTACGGACCAAGAGTTCCAATGACCCCTCTATCCTACCCACTTGTTCACAATAATGTGCCTTGGGTCAATATTCCATCCTATACAACTTTAGAGACATCTAGCTACAGAAGACTTCCGGGCTTAGGAACATTAAAAAGAAATGATGTTGTTGTCTTTAATTTCCCTTCGGGAGACACCGCTGTTTATGACCCTAGAATGCCTTACGGATTAATGGGACATGATTACCATGGTATTGTAATTTTTGAAGCTCAACGACTGTTTGAACAAGACCCTAAGACAACAAAAGATTTTCAAATTGCTTTTAAATTTTATTCTGATAGCTTAACAAAATCGATAAGTGCAGATAGTGTAAAAATAAACATAGAAAAAGAAGCTGAATTTAGAGCAAAAGATTATATCTATGGCAAATTCATTAAAAATTTAGAATATTGGAAAGATAGAGCAAGACATTTCTTAGCTGTTGAAAAAAAAGCCTTTGATCGTTCTACAGGTGAAATCATCGAACACTATGGACTTATTTACCGTCCGGTAGATAAACGTGAGAACTATATCAAACGCTGTGTTGCAGTTCCTAAAGATTGGGTTGAATTAAAATCTTCGACATTGTACATTAATGATAAGCCTGCTTTTGTTGCTCCAAATCAAAATTTGGAATATACTGTTAGAAACGTTAAAATTCTATCAACAAAAGAAATGGATGAAAAATATGGATTAGAAGCATATAGTTATGCCCCCGGATATTATTATCCAAGACGAGATTATCGACCTATACCGGGAACAAATGCTTATATCATGCAACTTACCAAAAAACAAATTGAATTATTGAAAAAAGATAATCCTGATGCTGAGTTTATTGTAAATACAACACCTCAATACAGTGATGATCCTAATTATAAACCTAATCATTTAGATTATCTCAAAAACCTAAATGTATTCCCGAAAGATCCGTATGTTAATAATACAATGACTGATTTTCATAAATTTCAAGTCCCATATAAAGGTCTAACAGTAAAATTAACAAAAGATAATATCCCTTGGTACCGAAGAATTATCACAGCGTACGAAGGACATCGACTTTCTGAACGAGAAGATGGCATTTACATTGATAACAAAAAAACGGATCGTTACACTTTTAATATGGATTACTATTGGATGATGGGAGATAACCGTTACAATTCCGCTGACTCCAGAGTTTGGGGGTTTGTTCCTGAAGATCATGTTGTAGGAAAAGCTTCTATGGTATGGTTCTCCAAAAGTCCGTACAAAGGTATTCGTTGGGAACGTATATTCAAAGTTATTGAATGACACCTATATTCCCGATAGCTTATTTCGGTAGTATTTTATACTTCCAAGAACTCGTAAAATATGATACGGTTTTCATGGAAGCAAAAGAACATTTTCCCAAACAAACTTTACGAAACCGTTGTGAAATACTTAGTGCTGACGGACCATTGACTTTGTCAATTCCCATTAAACGAAAACATAGAACTAAAACCTTTACGGAAAATATTACATTATCTGATCAAGAAAACTGGAGAATCAGGCATTGGAGAGCTATTAAAACAGCATACCAATCCGCTCCTTTCTTTGATTATTACGGTATGGAAGTAGAAGAACTTCTTTTCTATAAAACCAATCTATTATTTGATTTTAATATAGTAATCACACAACGTATTTTAAAATGGCTCGATATTGAAGTCAATATAAAAAAAACAGAAACCTTTGCTCCTATTAAAGATAATGAAGATTTTAGGGTCAAAATGTCAGATAAATCTTTTGGAAAAGAAAGAGAACCCTGCCCTTACATTCAAGTATTCCCGGAAAAGAATTATTTTTCTAAAAGGATTTCCATATTAGATGCTATTTTTTGTGAGGGTCCATTGACTAGAAATTTATTAATAAAATAATTAATTAGATATGAGTGTTTATTCTTTTAATGGTTTTATTCCGGTAATTAAAGAAAGTTCATTTATTCATCCAAAGGCATCTGTCACAGGCAATGTCATTATCGGAGAGAATGTTTATATAGGTCCCGGAGCAGCTATTCGGGGAGACTGGGGACAAATCATTATCGAAGATGGATGTAATGTACAAGAAAACTGTACAATTCACATGTTTCCCGGTACTACAGTGCATCTAAAAAAATCTGCCCACATTGGTCATGGAGCAATTATTCACGGAGGAATTATCGGAGAAAATTGTCTAATAGGAATGAATGCCGTTATTATGGACGATGTGATTCTTGGAGATGAGTGTATTGTTGGGGCCTTAAGTTTTGTTCCTGCCAAAAAGAATTTTCCTAATCGAAGTTTGATTGTCGGAAATCCCGCTGAAACCATAAAAGAAGTAAGCGATGAAATGATTGCTTGGAAAACAATGGGAACTCAACTCTACCAAAAACTACCACAAGAATGTTTTGAAACACTAAGAGAAGTCGAACCCTTACGTGAAATAGAAGAAAACCGCCCGAAACAAGAAATTTTATATCAAACTTGGGAACAAATCAAAAAGAGAAAATAATCAATATGAAAGGAATACTTGCTTTTATCTTTATTGTTCTATTTTCCATTATTAGTTTAGGTCAAAATAAAACAATTGACATACTTCATTACGACATTTCATTAAAAGTAACCGATAATAATGATTCTGTTTTTATTCAAGAGAATATCTTGCTCGTTAAAAAAGAACCAATAGATACACTTTGGTTAGACCTATACAAAAATGAAAATATTGGAATGACAGTTCATCAAGTATCCTTCCAACAAAAAGATATTCCCTTTTTACAAAAAGACCATAAAATATATATTCCCATATCTACAATAAAACAAGACACGATAAAGCTTTACTTCTCTTTTTCAGGAATACCGAAAACAGGCTTAATTATTCAAAAAAATAAATTTGGTCATCGAACTTTTTTTGGAGACAATTGGCCTAATAGAGCTCGTCATTGGTTTATTTGCAACGATCACCTTTCCGATAAAGCAACCGTTGATTTTTCGGTCATTGCTCCTGCACATTATGAAGTTATTTCTAATGGTATAAAAACAAAAGAAATCCTGCTTAATTCATCTTTCAAACAAACAAATTATAAATGTAAATACATCTTACCTACCAAAGTCATGGTGGTGGGAATTGCTGACTTTAAAATAAAAAATGTGGAAAAAGAAGCTATTCCTACTTCTTTCTGGGTATATCCGGAAAATGCGACACAAGCATTTGATGACCTCAGTGTTGCACCTGAAATTCTTTCTTTTTTTACAGAATTAGTTGCTCCCTACCCTTTTCATAAATTAGCTCATGTACAATCCACTACTGAATTTGGAGGAATGGAAAATGCCGGATGCATTTTTTATGGAGAAAATGAATTTACAGGAGAAAAACAAATGGAAATGCTCATTGCTCATGAAACGGCTCATCAATGGTTTGGTAATTGTGCGACAGAAAGTGACTGGAAACACCTTTGGCTAAGTGAAGGATTTGCAACTTACTTCACTCATCTTTATGCAGAAAAAAAATATGGAAAAGAACTTTTACAAAAAAGATTATTAAAAGATAGAAAACGAATTCAATATTTCCAGAAGATGTATAAAGCTCCGGTAATTGACCATAATGATCATCTCATGCAGCTACTTAACCCTAATTCTTACCAAAGAGGAAGTTGGGTACTCCATATGTTACGTCAAGAAATAGGTGATTCTTTATTTTTTCAAGGAATAAGAAAGTACTTCCATATTTTTCAATATAAAAACGCTTCCTCAAAAGACTTTTTTGATATTATGGAGTCTGTATCAGGACAAGATTTTACTACTTTTTACCATCAGTGGTTGACAAATGCTGAAATACCTATCATTTCAACAACAATAAAACAAAAATGTTTTAGAAAAAAGGCTTCTATTATTTTAATGCAGAAACAAAAAGGAAAACCATTTCGATTAAAACTAGAAACAATGATTCACTTGAAGAATGGTACAAAAGAAAAAATAAATACTCATTTTGATGGACTTGAATCTACGATTAAAATACCTGTCAATTTCAAAAAAAAGGAAATTGTATCTATTCAACTTGACCCTGAGGTGAAAGTTTTATTTTTTGAAAAATAAAAAAGGGAACTAACGTTCCCTTTAAAATTTAAAATCTGTTTTAAATTATTTTTTTACTAAAATCTTCGATGTCATCGGTTGATTTCCTACAAAGAAGTTAACAATATAAATTCCTTCTTTAATGTCATGAGGAAGTGAAATACTTAATTTATTCTCTCCTATTATTGAATTATCTAATAATTTAGATACAACTTTTTTTCCATCTAAAGAAGTGATATTGATAGACATTCTTTCAGCAGTCAATGAATTAAAAGAAATAGAAATTTCATTTACTGCAGGTCGATATCCTGCCATAAATTCATTATCAAAATTTTGTTCTTCAATTCCTGTAGTTGTTCCATTAATGACATGTTGAGAAAGATAAATTTCATCTCCTCCTGTTGTGCCGTCACCATTAGCTACATTCGTTGCAACATAAAATGTTACCGAACCTACATCTGTTGCGGGAGCATTCCATGTCCATGCCCAAACTGAACCTCCTGCATTAGAGGTCGATGTATGCGTAGCATAATCTCTGGAGTTTCCTTGTACCACTTGAGTGCCTCCAATAGAAGACGCGGTAAAGGACCCGGCCATATTTCCTGACGCATCTAATGCCGTTGCTTGAAACCCTTGTTTTGATGAGGTTCCAGTTAAAGTAAGTGTGGCTGTATAAGTTCCTCCCGGAGCATAACTGGAAACAGGATTTGTTCCTTGTAAAACAGCAAAACTATTCATCGTCTGTCCTCCCATCACAGACCCTGTGTGACATTGAGAACATGTCTGCTCTCCCGGTGCGCCTGTTTTCCCAAATGGAGCTCCCGATTCATTTAAGTTCTTATAAACATCCTTATAAGCTTCTATTTTTTCAACTCCTGTACGCTGAAGAGATAATAATCCTCCAATCAATAAAGTTGATAATCCTAAAAATTATACCGTCTTTAATTTTTTCAAAAAAGGGAACAATGACAAATGGAAAGTTTACTATAAAATTAAAATAAAAGAAGAAAAAGGTAAATTAAAAAAAGATAAAAATGGAAATATAATGCAAAAGAAAAGAAATCAGGAGT
>JALWLM010000153.1 GCA_027084145.1 Crocinitomicaceae bacterium
TTAGTTAACCTTACCAACTCCTGTATTCTACCTGTTGAATTAGTTGATTTTTCTCTACAAGAAAAGAATAATCAAGTTAATTGTTAAATAAAATTATCATCCAACTTTAAACGACTCCCTCAATTTTACTACTTTTGTTTAAGTATTTGAAAATATATTAGAAATGATTCAACGTATTCAATCTGTTTATTTAGGGATAACAATTATTCTTTTAAGTATTGTTACACTCGGCTCTCCATTTTACACCTTTGTTGGTGAAGAATTTAGATATGCTTTTTCTTCTTATGGAATCCAAAAATACGACCTGGAAAATCAACTTGTCAGCACTACTAATTTCCCAATATACTTAGGACTTATTGCGCTTATTATGCTTTGCCTCATTACACTTTTCTCCTATAAAAACTTGAAAAAACAATTCAAATTGGGGAGAACAATTTTTGGAATTTATTTCATGATGCTCCTCTCTCTCATTGCTTTTGCCTACTTGGGAGAAAATTTCTTGCCCGGAGGTGATTACAAAAGAGAAATGGGTCTTGGTTTCTTGTTTTTTGTTCTTGGATTCCCTTTTACATTTCTTGCAAATATTGGAATTAAACGAGATAAAAATCTGTTAGAATCCATCGACCGTCTACGCTAATGAATTATTTGTCGATAGAAGGGCTTACCAAAAGCTTTGGAGATCGAATTATTTTTGAAGATCTAACCTTTGGTATCAATCAAGGGCAAAAAGTCGCGATTGTTGCTAAAAACGGTGCGGGGAAAACTACTTTATTACGGTGTATCACAGGAGTAGAAAGTTTTGATGAAGGACGAATCATCTTCCGCAACGACTTACGGGTTGCTTTCATGGAGCAAAATGAATCTCTAAACCCTGAAAACACGATTTTAGAAGAAGTATTCTCTCATGATTTGCCCGAATTAAAAGCAATCCAATCATACAACCATGCACTTCTGACAAATGATGAAAAATTAATAGCTAATGCTTTTGAAAAAATAACGGAACATCATGCTTGGGGAACAGAGGCAAAAGTCAAACAAATTCTTTCCATCCTCAAACTCAATGATACTTCTCAAAAAATAAGAACCCTATCCGGAGGTCAAAAAAAACGTGTTGCTTTAGCAAAAGTGCTTATAGCCGATCCGGATTTCTTAATTCTTGATGAACCAACGAATCATCTGGATTTAGACATGATTGAGTGGCTGGAAGAATATCTTTCAAAGTCTTCCGCTACCATATTAATGGTAACACACGATCGTTACTTTTTAGAAGTCGTATGTGATACTATTTTGGAATTAGAAGACAAAACCATTTACAAATACAAAGGAAACTTTTCTTATTATCTTCAAAAGAAAGCAGAACGACAAGAACAACTCCAAGCAACCATTACAAAGGCTAAAAATCAATTCAGAAAAGAACTCGAATGGATGCGAAGGCAGCCTAAAGCAAGGGGAACAAAGCAAAAAGCAAGGATCGATGCTTTTTTTGAAACCAAAAAAACAGCCAAACAACGAATTGATTCCGATGAAATAGACATCCCGGTAAAAATGAAACGACTGGGAAATAAAATATTAGAACTTCATAATGTTAGCAAATCTTTTAACGATACAAAAATATTAGACCGTTTCACCTATACTTTTAAACGAAAAGAACGCTTAGGCATTGTTGGTGATAACGGTGTTGGAAAGTCATCCTTCTTAAACTTAATCTTAGGAAAAGAAAAAACCGACTCAGGTAAAATTATTGTCGGGGACACCGTTGTTTTCGGGTATTACAATCAAGAACAACTCGAAGTTGATGAACCCGACAAAAAAGTTATTGATATTATTCGAGATATTGCTGAGTTTATCCCATTAGAAAAAGGAAGACAATTATCCGCATCACAGTTTTTAGAAAAATTTCTTTTCCCAAGAGAAATGCATTACAATTTTGTCAGAAAACTAAGTGGAGGAGAAAAAAGACGGTTAAAATTAATGACGGTTTTAATGAAAAACCCCAATTTTCTCATCCTTGATGAGCCAACAAATGACCTTGACATCTTTGTGATGAGTGTATTGGAAGACTACTTAAGAAATTTTCAAGGTTGCCTGATTGTTGTGTCACACGATCGGTATTTCATGGACAAAATGGTTGATCATCTCTTTGTTTTTGAAGGAAAAGGAAACATCAAAGACATCACAGGAAACTACACAAAATATAGAAAATTAAAACTGGAGGAAGCACGAAAAAACAAACAAAACAATCAATCAACACCAAATAAATCAACAGTAAAAAAAGAAAAGGAAAAAACAAAACTTTCTTATAAAGAAAAACGAGAATTTGAACAGTTAGAAAAAGACTTGGAAGCATTGGAAAAAGAAAAAACAACCCTCACTACTGTTTTATATTCCGGAGATGCAACTAATGAAGAACTGATGAAAGCAGGACAACGCTTAAAAATTGTTGTTGAATTGATTGATGAAAAAACAGACCGCTGGTTAGAACTAAGTGAGTTTATATAATTACCGCTCTTTTTTATTTAACGTGCTTGAAAACAACGTGATAAAAAAAGAAAAAAATGTCACCCCTGCCTGTGTTTCTAAAGTATCTTCCGTCAAAAACGAACTAAGAACGACCACTAAAAAAGCAACATATAAAAACGAATCATTTTTCCATGCTTCTTGGATTGAATAATAGAAAATCAAAATAAAAACTATTACTCCTATCAAACCAAAAGAAATCCAAATCGTTAAAAAATAATTATGAGCTCTATGTCTGTTTTCAGGCAATAACAACGTATTGTTATTTTTATATTCTTGTTGAAAAACATCCTCTACATCTCCAACCCCAACCCCTAAAAACGGGTGAGAGAGCACAATTTTAACTCCTGTTTTCCAATATTCCAACCGTTGTAGCAAAGAATGACCATTAGGATTTGAATGATTAATAACTTCGAACTTCAATCCATAAAGTCTCGCGATTAAGCCCTCTTTATCATTTGTCTTTCCTTTTTCAATGTTTTTTATATCTTCATTTGTTAGTCTATAAACACCCTCTGCATCTTTAGGGTAACCTTTAGCAGTAAGATATCGAATCAACGTTTCTCTAACGGGTTGCCCCAACCCATCCTTTCCTGTAATTGGAATATTTGATCGTTTCCCCCAAGCTTCTCTTATTTCTTTATCACATAAGTTAATATATATCGGTTCCCCCGCAATTGGTGAATAATATTTAAAATCATGAGTGTATAAATTCCCTTGCTTGGTTTTTTCATAAAGCTGATAATTTTTATAGTTCATATCGATGGGTTCAAATAACCATATTCCGAACAAAACAGGGATTAGAAGAAAAATTGAAGTCAACACAAAAAAGATTCTTTTACGTTCTTTGGTATAAAAAACAACCATGACATAAATAAGAAAAAACAAAGCAATAAAACCAGACAAAACTTGACTATAAAACAAATAAAAAAGAAGCCATAAAACAGGTATAAATAAGAATCTGTATTTCGGTATATAAAAAATAAAAATACTGATGCTAAATACAACAAACAAAGAGAATCTAACATGAGAAATAAACAAAGACATCTCCCGGATATCTGATAAAGGATTCACTGAAAAAGAAATGAAATTAATTATTGATAGAACAAACGTTGTTGTCGCAAAAAACAATAAAATCGATTTAACTTGCCTCTCTGTTATTTGAAGTAAAGAAATACTTAAGGGAAGCAAAGCTAATGGAAGTTTTTTTCGTAAATCATCCAAACCATAATCTATATTGTCCGACCACAATAAGGAAATAATATGAATGAGGAAAAAAAGAAAAATAAAAAATAACACCTTATTTTTAATTGCTCTTCGAACAATCGTGTTTATTTCTCCGGAAATAATCGGTATTAAAAAAAGTAGAAACGTAAATAATGACATTAAAAATTTACTCGAAGGGATAGCTATTGCCATTCCTACAAGCACAAAAAAGGATATCGAAGAAACGAGCGTTCTTTGCTTTGTTGTCATCTTTTTGTCTTAAAAACGCTTATTTCCCTAAAATCTTATTGTATTGCTCTAAATCTTTTAAAATTTCTATCCCTTTCCTTGAGAAAAGATCTTTTTTCAAAGCATACTCTGCCCTTCCCTTTTGGTAATAATAACGTGAAACGATTTCGTTTTCAAGTAAACGAATAATTTCATCTTTAAACTTTTCCAAATCTCTTTCTTTTGAAGGCGTTACTTTTTCTAAAATTTTTTCATACGAATTTCTAACATCTTCAAAATAACCTTCTTTTTCAGCTTCTTCTTTAAATTTCAACAAAGAATCTTCAGATTTTGTTGTATAAGAAAAATCTTGTTGGAGTACATAATCTTTAAATTTTTTGAATTCTTCTTCTCCAAGTGAAAACTCTTTCGGTCTCGCTATTTGACTTACTCTATATTGGAAACCCGTAGCATAATGGAAAACAATGTTTTCTTCTATTAATTTTCTGGAAATAGGACTTAAATAATCAACTTCTACCTTTACATCCGGTTCAACACCTCTTCCATCAATAACTTCTCTTCCATTTCTTGTCTTAAATTTTGTTAAAAGAGAATCCGGAATTTCAGTTGCACGTTCTCCTATGTTATCATCATAATACTCCAATCGTTGAACACATCTTCCGGACGGTGTATAATACTTGGCGATGGTTAATTTTATTTTAGACCCATATTGCAAATCATACGTCCGCTGTACTAAGCCCTTCCCAAATGATTGAGTCCCTACAATCACCGCTCTATCTAAATCTTGCAAACTTCCGGCAACAATTTCACTTGCAGAAGCAGATCTTCCGTCAATCAAAACAACCAGAGGTATTTTTAAATCCATGGGCTCTTCCCGAGTAATATACGTCCTGTTTTCTTCTTTTACTCGTCCTTTTGTTTTAACAATTACCTCTCCTCTTGGGACAAAAATATTTACAATATTTACCGCTTCAATCAATAATCCCCCTCCATTTCCTCTCAAATCAAGAATAAGAGAACTCACTCCTTGTTCCTTAAGTTTTGTAAAAGCATCTTTTACATCCTTCGATGCGGTTCTTGTAAAACGATTTAACTTGATATATCCGACATCATTTGACAACACCCCCGAATAAGGAACATTCGGAAGCTTTATTTCATCTCTTACAACCTTAAAATCATATTCTTTCCCATTTCTTTCTACTGTTATCAACACTTCTGTTTCTTTTGGCCCTTTTAATGAAGTTGAGACTTCTTTTGTGTCTTTTCCTTTCATCTCTTTGCCGTTTATCTTTAAAATTTTATCTCCCGCTCTTAACCCGGCCTTAAAAGCAGGATTCCCTTCATAAGGTTCATCAATATATACAAAATCACCTATTTTACGGATAAGCGCTCCTACTCCTCCATACTGACCTGTTGTCATCAACTTATAATCTTCAATATTTGATTCATGATAATATACCGTATAAGGATCCAATTCTTTCAACATGGCGTCAATCGCATCTTTTGACAACTTCCCTACCTCTATATCATCTACATAATATTTTTCAAGATTTTCATAGATTTCATCTATTTGCTCCAAACTTTTTATTACCTCAAACCCATCTGTTTGAGAAAAAGATAGATGCACAAAAGACAAAATGAAAAATAAAATTGTTGCAAACTTAGTCTTCATCAGATTGTATTTTTTTTTCAAGTTTATAGAATATTTTTTTAATGCGGTTAGAAATTAATTCTCCGGGTAACTCTTCTTTCTCCGTATAGGATAAAAAAATAAACATCTTCTTTCCATATCGATTCAATTTACCTTCAAGTAAGTCCTTTCTTTTTCTGCAAATCTCTTTTATAACCCGCTTGATTCTATTCCGTTGAACCGCTGATTTTATTTTCCGTTTAGGAACAGAAAAAACAAACATTAAAGAATACTTGTCCTCTATCGATTTGTCTTCAATAAGAAAAGAAACATAAAAAGGGTAAACAAAAAAAGATGATTTTGAAGAATAAAGCTGTTCTATTTTCTTCTTACTTTTTAAAATATACTTTTGAGAAATAGACATTACTTCCTTCTTTTCTTTATTCTTGCTCTATCTCAGGCAAACAAATACGACCTTTTTTAACAAAACTTAAAGGAAATTCTTCTTTTATTTCATTAAGAAATCGTTCCGCATCTAATCTTGTTCTAAAATTTCCTGCTCTCAAATAAAAGTTAGGTGAATTATATGTAATGTATGTTTTGATTTCAGGATGTTTCGCTATCAATTGTTTCCTTTTTTCAGAAACCAACCTTTTATTTTGATCATTATAAATCATTACTGTATATCCATCCATCATGTGTTCCGTCTCAGGAGGAACCAACTCTTCTCTTTTCTGTATCAATTGCTCTACACCTAATGGCTTTTCCAGTCTTACATCATTTTGACCATAAATCGAATTAACATAAAAAAGAATAAAGAAAACCGAGATAAATAACTTTATAAACATGAT
>JALWLM010000154.1 GCA_027084145.1 Crocinitomicaceae bacterium
GCCTGAGCAACAGCTAGAGGAAGAAAAAGATACTTTATCACATCAAAATAACTTATTGGATAGTGTTCAAAAAATTGGAATACCCGTTTCGGATTTGAAAAATGTATTTCCGGAACAAAAAAGAATTTTCCCCGAACGTTTTTTTCAGCCGATGAATAGAAAGATGGTACTGATTGGTAGAGAAGATACTTTGCGATGGTATGAATTAAGTTACAATGATTCATCTCAAGTGTTAAACGTGTTTTTCAATTGGTTAAATGCTTTTGGTGACCAAAGAGAAACGGTTAGAGTAGGAGATAAAAAGCACGTATCTCGATTACCGTTTTTACTTATCGTTAAAGATAAACATTTAATCTATTTAAGAGCAAATCATCACATTGACAAAGAGAAGTGGAAATCGTTTTATAAAGTTAAAGAATCGGATTGGTATTATGTTGTAGAACAAGATAAAAACAGAAAAATGGAATGGGAAATATTTCCCAAAAGAAAATAAATAGTTAATTAGGAATATGAGTTCAACAGTAATCGTATTTGTCTTAGTTCTTTATTTCTCGGTTCTTATAGGAATAGCCTATTTTACATCAAGAAAAGCAGGGAATGAAGCGTTTTTTATAGGAGAGCGGAAATCACCATGGTATGTGGTGTCATTTGGAATGATTGGAGCGTCTTTGAGCGGTGTAACCTTTATATCAGTGCCGGGTTGGGTAGGCAATGAGAATAATCAATTTAGTTACATGCAGGCAGTGTTGGGATACTTAGTAGGGTATTTCGTGGTGGCTTATGTTTTATTGCCTTTGTATTACAAAATGAATTTGGTATCCATCTATGAATATTTAAAAAAACGGTTTGGCTATGTTTCTTACAAAACAGGAGCGGCGTTTTTCCTACTTTCTCGAATTATTGGAGCATCAGTTCGTTTATTGCTTGTTGCTAATGTTTTACAATATGTATTATTTGATAAATGGAATGTTCCTTTTGAGCTTACGGTAGTTGTTTCTGTATTATTGATTTGGTTATACACCAATCGAGGAGGGATTAAAACAATTGTGTGGACAGATACTTTGCAAACAGCCTTTATGTTGGCTTCAGTTTTACTTACTATTTGGTTTTTGACCGATGCATTGGGTATTAAAGGTGAAATCGTTTCGACAATAAAAAACAGTCCTTATTCTAAAGTTTTTTTCTTTGATGATTTTAATGGGGCCAATCATTTTTTAAAGCATTTTTTTGGTGGAATTTTTATTACCATTGGAATGACAGGATTGGATCAAGATATGATGCAAAAGAATTTGAGTTGTAAAAATATCGGGGAAGCGCAAAAGAATATGATTACAATGGCTTTTATTTTAGTGGTAGTTAATCTCGTTTTTTTAGGGTTAGGAGCTTTGCTTTATATGTATGCGGAACAATTTGGTGTTAAGGTGGAAAAATCAGATTTATTATTTCCTGCTGTAGCAATGAGTGAGGATTCGGGAGTGTTACTGGGGATTTTGTTTTTATTAGGATTAATAGCAGCAGCTTATTCGAGTGCAGATTCGGCTTTAACTTCATTAACGACATCTTTCTCTATTGACTTTTTGGGGGTAAATGAAAAAGACTATTCGAAAAAGAAAAGAGAAAAATTAAGGAGAGTTGTTCATGTCGTTATGTCTGTCATTATCATAATGGCAGTGATACTTTTAAAATACGGAACAGATGAATCAGCTATTGGGCTTTTAATGAAATTTGCAGGATTTACTTACGGACCGCTTATCGGCATTTTCTTTTTTGGTATTTTGACTCAGCGATACATTAAAGATAAAATGGTGTTGTGGATTAGTTTATTTTCTATTCTCACAACCTTCTTTTTATGGTATTATTCTACGGGGGCTCCCGGAGTACCAAAAGGAGAGGAAGGAATATTCGGAGGATATCGGTTTGGTTTTGAATTAATTATTTTAAATGCGACAATTTGTTTCGCATTACTTTTCTTGTTTTCAAAGAAAAAGGGTAACTTTGAAATATGAGGATTCAATTACACGACAACGGAAAACATTTAGAATTTGCGCCATTGACTCTAACCCGACCGGTAGGGGAATTACGTGTAGGAATTTTAACGAATGTAGAACGATGGAAAATATTTGTTCCGGAAGCAGAAATAGGTTTTGATACAGAAGATTATTTGCTGGAAGCATATCCCTTTCATCATGATGCCATTGTCGTTAACGCAACAGTTATTCCGACAAAAGAATTGGTAGAAGAAATTTTAGCATTAAAAGGGCACGAGGAATTAGTCATAGGAACGGAATGGATAGCGAGGGTGGGAACGGGTGATGTTATTAAAAAATCAAATTTACCGATGCCGGTTATTTTGAAAAAAAGATGGGACTTGTATCAAAAAAACGAACAAATATTAAAATCTGATTTTGAGCTGTTAACCAAAGGAAGAGCATCTGTTCAATTATCATCAACCAATACGATTATAGGAAATCCGGAGCATGTTTTTTTAGAAAAAGGAGCATCAGTAGAAGCTAGTATACTTAATACTAAAAATGGACCTATTTATATCGGAGAAGATGCTGAAATCATGGAGGGAAGTGTTATTAGAGGGGCTTTAGCAATGAATAAAGGAAGTGTTTTAAAACTGGGAAGTAAAATTTATGGAGCAACAACGTTAGGGCCGTATTGTAAAGTGGGAGGTGAGGTCAATAATGTTGTTTTTCAAGCTTATTCCAATAAAGGACACGATGGTTTTTTAGGAAACTCTTTAATTGGAGAATGGTGTAATATTGGAGCGGACACAAATACTTCCAATCTGAAAAATAATTACGGATTTGTAAAAACGTATTCTTATGTGACAAGAAAAATAGAACAAACCCATGTCCGGTTTATGGGATTAACCATGGGAGATCATTCAAAAACAGGTATCAATACGATGTTTAATACCGCAACAGTTGTCGGTGTATTTGCAAATATTTTCGGTTCGGGATTTCCTTCCAAATACATCCCATCATTTTCTTGGGGGATTGAAGGTGATCGTTTTGATTTTGACAAAGCAATTCAATCCGCAAATATGATGATGCATCGAAGAGGAAAAGAATTGACTGAAGCAGAAAAATCAGTTTTAAAATTTATTTACGACAGTAAATAAGACATATTAGCAGGAATATTTATTGGCACAACCTTTGACAGAAAGAGGCGAGGTGTAAAGAAATCGGTTTTTTATTGAAAAACTGACAGATTGACTTATTAAAAATAGAGTAAACATGAATAAGAAAGAGGATAATTTCTTTTTGGATTTTACAGACTTCTCTGAAAATGCGGAATTTATTCCACTAATTACAGCGGAAGAGGAGGATAAAATGAGTAAGGAAAAATATGCAGAAGAATTAGCAATATTGCCTTTGCGAAACAATGTGCTATTCCCCGGAGTTGTGATTCCAATAACGGTCGGAAGAGATAAGTCAATTAAATTAATACAAGAAGCTAACGCAGGTAGTAAAATCATCGGTGTTGTTTCTCAAAAAAATGCAGAAATTGAATCACCTGAATTTTCAGATTTATATGAGATAGGAACGGTAGCACAAATCATCAAGTTGTTAAACATGCCTGATGGTAGTATTACTGTCATTATTCAAGGGAAAAGAAGATTTAAGATTACTCAACCGATACAAAGTGAGCCTTATTTCAAGGCGAAGGTGAAAATGCTTAAAGAACAAGTGGTGGATGTGAATAATCCGGAAGTAAATTTGATGATTGATACCGTGAAAGACTTGGCGATGCAAATCATCAAGGAAAGTCCGAATATTCCTACGGAAGCAA
Source organism: Crocinitomicaceae bacterium (assembly GCA_027084145.1). Classification (GTDB taxonomy): domain Bacteria; phylum Bacteroidota; class Bacteroidia; order Flavobacteriales_D; family Crocinitomicaceae; genus UBA4466. The sequence continues at coordinate 3,802 of JALWLM010000154.1, forward strand.
CCTTTGCATTGAAGAATATTGATAGTCCGACGTTTTTAATCAATTTTATATCTTCTAACATGAATGCAGACGTGAAGACGAAACAGGAAATGTTGGAAGAATTAGATATCAAAAAACGTATTGAACTTGTTTTGAAACATTTGACAATGGAAATTCAAATGTTGGAGATGAAAAATGAAATTCAAAACAAGGTGCGGATGGATATTGATAAGCAGCAGAGAGAGTTTTTTCTTCAACAACAAATGAGGACCATCCAAGATGAATTAGGAGGTTCTCCGCAAGAGCAAGATATTCGAGACTTTGAAGAAAGAGCAAAAAAGAAAAAATGGACAAAGAAAGTCGACAAATTCTTCCATAAGGAGCTCGATAAGTTGCGAAGAATGAATCCTCAAGGAGCGGAATATACCGTCCAATTAAATTTTTTGGAAACGCTATTGGATTTACCTTGGGGAGAATACACCAAAGATAATTTAGATTTAAAACGGGCAAAGGAGATTTTGGAAAGAGATCATTATGGCTTAAAAAAAGTTAAAGAACGGATTTTAGAATATTTAGCCGTATTAAAATTAAAAGGAAATATGAAATCTCCGATTTTATGTTTTTACGGACCTCCGGGAGTGGGCAAGACTTCTTTAGGAAGATCTATAGCAGAGGCATTAGGTCGAAAATACGTAAGAATGTCTTTAGGGGGACTACATGATGAGTCGGAAATCAGAGGACATCGTAAGACTTATATCGGGGCAATGCCGGGACGTATTATTCAGAATTTGAAAAAAGTAGGCATAAGTAACCCTGTTTTTGTTTTAGATGAAATAGATAAATTAGGAAGAAGTAATCATGGGGATCCTTCTTCAGCATTATTGGAAGTGCTTGACCCTGAGCAAAATAGTGCTTTCTATGACAATTACATAGAAACAGAATATGATTTATCTCGGATTTTGTTTATAGCGACGGCGAATCATTTAGATACAATTCAAGCACCGCTTCGGGACAGGATGGAAATTATCGAAGTAAATGGATATACTACAGAAGAGAAAATAGAAATTGCTAAGCGTCACTTGCTTCCAAAACAAATAGAAGCACATGGAATTAAAAAGAATCAAATAAAATTGAATAAGAGAACCATTGAAAAGATAATTGAAGAATATACAAGAGAGTCGGGGGTCAGAGGTTTAGATAAGATGATCGCAAAATTGGTTCGTCATCGAGCAAAACAAATTGCAATGGAAGAACCGTTTGAGATAGAAATAAAAGCAAGTGATTTAAAAGATATACTGGGAGTAGGAAGACCTAAGACTAAATATAGTAACAATAATGTATTGGGTGTGGTAACCGGATTAGCCTGGACCTCCGTAGGAGGTGATATTTTATTTATTGAGTCTTCTATTACAAAAGGAAAAGGGAAGCTAACCTTAACGGGGAATTTAGGAGATGTGATGAAGGAGTCAGCGATGATCGCATTAGAATATTTAAAAGCAAATTCAGAATTGATTGGTCTAACTCAAGAGATATTTGATGAACATAATGTCCATATTCATGTGCCTGAGGGGGCAACACCAAAAGATGGACCTAGTGCAGGAATTGCTATGTTAACTTCTTTAGCTTCTATTTTCTCTCGACGTAAGGTTAAGAAAAGTATAGCAATGACAGGAGAAATAACACTTAGAGGAGACGTCTTACCGGTGGGAGGAATTAAAGAGAAAATTTTAGCAGCAAAACGAGCTAAAATAAAAGAAATCATTTTAGCTGAAGAAAACAGAAAAGATATAGAAGAAATAGAACAGGATTATTTAAAAGGATTGACCTTCCATTATGTAAAAAGAATGGAAGAGGTTTTAGAGATTGCTTTAACAAAAACGGTAGTCAAAAAGAAAGAATGAACAAGAGAAAAAACTTGTTGATTCTTTTAGAAGATTACTTTTGCAATTCCAAAGAGATCGTAGCTCAGTTGGTTTAGAGCACTACCTTGACAGGGTAGGGGTCGTGGGTTCGAATCCCTCCGATCTCACGAAGAAAGCAAAGCCCGACACAAAGTGTCGGGCTTTATTTTTTTCCAATCGAACTGAACGTAGTTCAGGTGAGTATTGGAAAAAAATAAAGCATCTTATTACGAAGTAATAAGGCTTTGCTTTCGGAGTTTGGATTAATTACTTTAGTATAAACCTTTTAGAAATAATTTTCTACTTAACCATTGCAGATAGTAATGTAAGGTAATCAAAGTAAGTTTTGTCTGCATATCGAAATTGAGTTGTTACAAATCCCATATTTCCTTCTTTTCTACCTTTGAAGTAGTTAAAAACAACCTTTTCGATTTCTTCCGAATTATTTCTCTTTCTTTTTAGTTGTTTTTTTAGTTGCAGTTTCTTTTTTAGTTTTTGATTTTTCTTTTTTTTCAGGAGGAGTAATGATTCCGGCTTTGTATAAAATATTATACCATTGAAATAATTTCTTTATATCCGAAGCATATACTCGATCTTCATCATAGTTAGGAAGTACCTCTTCTAAAAAAGCTCTTAATTTGTCAATGTCTTCTTTATGAGATAAAGCTTCTTTTCCTTCCAGTTTTTCTGCAAATTTAGTGTAAACTTCCAGTAGCGGAACATCTTCTTCAATTGTATAAATAC
>JALWLM010000155.1 GCA_027084145.1 Crocinitomicaceae bacterium
ATAAACCTATTCAACGAAAAGATCTAAACGATTATGTTTTTAAAACACAGCGTGAAAAATTCAATGCGGTAATTGAAGAAATAGAAGAGTTGGTAAAACAAGGACGACCTGTTCTTGTCGGGACAAGAACAGTAGAAATTTCCGAATTACTTAGCCGAATGTTAAAGATGAGAGGTATTAAACACAATGTCCTCAATGCTAAACATCACAAAAAAGAAGCGGAAATTGTAGCGGAAGCAGGAAAAGCAGGGAATGTTACAATTGCAACAAACATGGCAGGTAGGGGTACGGATATTAAACTTGGTGAAGGAGTTAAAGAAGCCGGTGGACTTGCAATTATTGGTACGGAAAGACATGATTCCAGACGAGTAGATAGACAGTTGAGAGGACGTTCCGGTCGTCAAGGAGATCCGGGATCATCCAGATTCTATGTTTCTCTGGAAGACGACTTAATGCGTAAATTCGGATCTGAGAGAATCGCAAAACTCATGGATAGAATGGGACTTAAAGAGGGAGAAGTGATTACGCATAGTATGGTCTCCAAATCTATCGAAAGAGCACAAAAGAAAGTAGAGGAAAACAACTTCGGTATTCGTAAACGTTTACTGGAATATGATGATGTAATGAACGCTCAAAGAAAAGCGATTTATAAAAAAAGAAAAAATGCACTCTTCGGTGAGCGATTAGATATTGACTTAGACAATATCTTCTACGATTTCAGTGAAACAATTGTCAGCAATTATACGAAAGAAGATTATCAAGGTTTTAATGAAGAATTGCTTCGAGTTGTCGGAATTCAATCTCCTGTAACAGAAGAAGAATATAGAACGCTAGACGAAATTGAGATTGTTAATAAAGTTTATGAAGCTTTACAGGAAAAATATAACCGCAAAAAAGAGCGAATTGTTAAGCGCGTAATGCCACAAATTCAGCATGTTTATTCGACAATGTCTGATAAGTACCAAAATATTGTGATTCCTTTAACAGATGGAAGACAAGAAATGCAATTCATTATCAATCTAAAAGAAGCTATTGAGACCGGAGGTCAAAATATTGCCAAAAATTTAGAGAAAAATATTGTCCTCTCAATTATCGATAATGAATGGAAAGAACATCTCAGAGAGATGGATGAACTTCGTTCTTCGGTACACCATGCACAATATGAACAAAAAGATCCTTTATTGGTTTATAAATTGGAGTCGTTCAACTTATTTAAAGAAATGTTGAAAAGAATCAATAAAGAAATTATTGAATTGTTATTGAAATTAGATTTGCCTAACGTTGAGGCTGTTCAATCAACTAATCAATCAATTACGCATCAAAATAACTATGAACAAGCACAAGAAGTGCAAATGACACAAGAATCCGGAGGTGCGGTTCCCGGTAGAGAAGGATATGATGAGGCGATAGCCAACTCTATGCAACAAGCACCGAAAAAAAAGCCGGTTACAGTTGAGAAGAAAATTGGAAGAAATGAACCTTGTCCTTGTGGTAGCGGTAAGAAATATAAACAATGTCACGGAAAATAAATGTTAACCGTTAACATCATCGGAAGTGGAAATGTTGCTGAACAATTAGCAATTGCATTTCAAAAGACCGATAAGGTAAACGCATCGCATATTTACAGCACCAATCAATCAACGGGAAAAGCTCTGGCAAAGAACGTTAATGCACAATTTGTTGAAAAAATCGATGAACTTCCAACGCAATTGACCATTCTTTGTGTACCTGACGATAAAATATCGGGAATACTCAATGAAATACCGGATAATTTCCCTGTGGTTTATACCTCCGGAAGTGTTGATTTGAATCAACTCCCTAAAAGGAAAGATTTAGGGGTCTTCTATCCTTTACAAACTTTTTCAAAGGGTCGAAAAATTAATTTATTTGAAGTACCCATATTTATTGAATCAAATAACGACTACTTCTCCTCTACTATTTTTGACTTAGCATGGAGCATTAGCAGAAAGGTAGAATACGCAGATTCAGAGAAAAGAAAGAAATTACATCTTTGCGCTGTATTTATTAATAATTTTTCAAATCATATCATCTATATTGCGGAGGAATTATCTAAAAAATTTAATATTGACTTTGAACATTTCTCTCCTCTTCTCCATGAAACAATTGCAAAATTATCTGTTTATACCGCTTTTGATGCACAAACAGGTCCGGCAAGAAGAAATGATAAAAAAACCATCAAAGAGCATTTAAAAATGCTTGAAGATGATAACTACAAATCGATTTACAAAACACTTACGGAAAGCATTCTTAAAACCTACCATCATGACAAGTTATAAAGAACTCCTGAATCATATAACAACTTTTATATTTGACGTTGATGGCGTCATTACCAATGGAGATGTATTGTTATTCGATAAGGAAATTGTTCGCGTGATGAATTCCAGAGACGGCTATGCAATTCAATATGCTGTAAAAATGGGATATCAGGTTTTTGTCATTACAGGAGGAAATTCTACAGCTATAAAAGAACGTTTATTGAACCTTGGTGTAAAAGAAGTTTTTCTTCAGTCAAAAAACAAACTGGAAACTTATCAAAAACTTAAAGAAAAATACAATTTAAAAGATAAAGAAATACTCTATATGGGAGATGATATTCCCGATTATCAAGTGATGCAAATAGCCGGAGTAGCCTGTTGTCCTCAGGATGCCTCCGTTGAAATAAAACAAGTCAGCCATTACCAATCTCCTTTTTTTGGGGGAAGGCATTGCGTTAGAGATGTTATTGAACAAACACTTCGTGTTCAAGAAAAATGGTTTAAACAAGATGCTTTTCATTGGTAAACACCAATTACCAAGATTTTTCCCAATCTTTCCAAACAACATCAAAACCTTGCGATCGAAGCATTTCAGCGATTTCTTCAGTTGAACGCTCATCAGAAATTTCAAATTGCTCTAATGTTTCAGGTTCTACCACATATCCTCCGGGATTCGTTTTTGATTCTGCACTAAAGGTTGTCGCTCCGATTTTAGCAATATGATTTCTAAAATTCTCACTTTCTCTTGTCGAAATGGAAAGTTCTAAATCTTCATCCAGTAAACGGTAAGCAGCTATCAGTTGTACCAAATCTCTATCTGTCATTGTTATTTTTGGTTCTAAACCTCCCGTAAAAGGTCTTAGTCGAGGAAATGAAATGGAATATTTCGTTCTCCAATAATGTTTTTGTAAATATTTAAGATGCAAAGCCGTAAAAAAGCTATCCGCTCTCCAATCTTCCAAACCGAACAGTGCTCCCAACCCTATTTTATGAATCTTCGCTCTGCCTAACCTATCAGGTGTTTCCAATCGATAATAAAAGTTTGATTTCCTACCTTTTGGGTGATGTTTTTTATATTCTTCCTTGTGATAAGTTTCTTGATAAACCAATACGGCATATAAACCTTCAGCGATGAGTTCTTCGTATTCCTCTTGCTTTAACGGTTGAACTTCTATCGATATATTCGAAAAATAAGGTCGAACCAAACGAATGGCGTTTTTAATATACTCTACTCCTACCGTTTTATGAGCTTCTCCCGTTACCAATAAAATATGATCATACCTCTTCTTTTTCAAAAACTCCACTTCTTTGATGATTTCCTTATCGGTCAATGTTTTTCGAGGGATTTTGTTTGTCATACTAAATCCACAATAAGTACAAATGTTTTGACATTCATTACTCAAATACATCGGTGCATACATCTGTACGATATTCCCAAAACGTTTTTTGGTTAATTGGGCGCTCATTTGAGCCATTGTTTCAAGAAAAGGTTTTGCCGAAGGAGATATCAAAGCTTTAAAATCTTCCAAATCTCTTTTCTCTTTTGACAAAGCAAGTTCAACATCCTCTTTTGTCTTAGAAAAGATACTTTCTAGGACTTCATCCCATCGATAGCGGTCAAAAACTTCTCTAAAACTTTGTTCTTTACTCATCATCTAAAAAATTAGTTAAAGGAGAACTAGCTTCAGCACTTCTCTTTACAGGTGCTAATTTGGATTCAAAAGCCATTCTTCCCGCTTCTACTGCCATTTTAAATGCTTTCGCCATCTCTACGGGATTTTTAGCAACCGCTATTGCTGTATTTACAAGTACAGCATCTGCTCCTATTTCCATTGCATAAGCAGCATGTGAAGGGCTTCCTATTCCTGCATCAACAATCACCGGAACATTACTTTGTTCGATGATGATTTCCAAAAAATCTAATGTTTTCAATCCTTTATTAGTTCCTATCGGTGCCCCCAAAGGCATCACACATGGCACTCCTACATCCTCTAAACGTTTACATAAAACAGGATCTGCATGAATATAAGGCATCACAACAAAACCTAATTTGACTAGCTCCTCTGCAGCTTTTAGTGTTTCTACCGGATCGGGAAGTAAATATTTAGGATCGGGATGTATTTCCAATTTTACCCAGTTCGTCCCTAAAGCTTCTCTTGATAATTGTGCTGCAAAAACTGCTTCTTTTGCATCTCTCACTCCCGATGTGTTAGGTAATAAATGAATATTTTTATGATTCAAATGGGATAAGATATCATCTTCTTCATTATGTACATCCACTCGTTTTAATGCTACAGTAACCAATTCGCTTTCCGAAGCAAGAATTGCCTCTCTCATTAGTTTCGACGAACTGAATTTACCTGTTCCAGTAAACAATCTTGATTGAAATGTTTTATCCGCTATTTTTAATGGTGCTGTCATTGCTTTGCAATTTTTGTCATAGCAGTTGATACTGCAACTTTTGTTATATTATTCTCTTCTAATTCTTTAAAATCTTTTTCTGTTATTCCTCCTATCACATAAACAGGAATTTGAATGTTATTCTCTTGCAATTTCTCCATAATGGTCCGAACACCATCCAATCCCAATACAGGGCTTAAATTCTTTTTCGTTTCTGTATACCGAAAAGGTCCTAAGCCAATGTAATCAGCTTTATTTTCTATATGATTTAAACAATCTTCTAAGGTGTTTGCTGTTGCACCGATGATTTGAGCTTCTCTTAAATGTTTTCGAGCTTCTTTTACCGAAACATCTTCCTTTCCAACGTGTAAACCTACACCCAAATGTTTTGCAACCTCTACATGATCATTGATTATCAATGTTGTTCCAAATGTTTTACAAATCGATTTGGCTTTCTCTCCAAATCTTAAATAATCTTCCTCTGAAATGTTTTTTAGACGTAATTGAACATATTTTAAAAACCCATAATCTGTCCAATCAAAAGTACAAACCTTCTCTATATTTTGAAGGTGTTCTTGAGTATTTTCTCCTTGACTGATATAATACAATTCCATCATTTGTGAAATCCTAATTTAGTTTTATTTGATGCTAAAAATTGTTCTACATAACGTTTGGCTCTGTAAGCTGCTTTCATCATTTTGAAATCTCTTGCCAAATAACAGGTCAATGCAGTAGATAAAACACAACCGCTTCCATGCTTATCATACAATTCTTTCAATTTCGGATTAAACACGTAGTGTTTACCGTCTTTTGTAAATAATTCATCTTTTCCTTTTATTTCTTCACGGTGCCCTCCTTTCAAGTAAATCGTTGTTAAAAATTGTATTTTTTTAATAGCTTCTTCAATAGTGTAATTCGGATATAATCTTTTTAATTCTTCTACATTTGGAATAAAGACATAAATGTCTTTTAAAATTTCTTCTAATTGCTTCGTATTCTCTTCATGAAAATCATATCCCGTTGTGGATGTCAGTATGGGGTCTAATATGATTTTAATGGTTGGATGATGTTTCTTTAATCGTTCTATTATTTTTTTTAACACGATCCAATTTTCTACAATTCCAATTTTTACAAACTCAATTTGATATTGTTCAAAAAGTACATCTATCTGGTCTAAAATTAATTTTTCTTTTACCCATTCACATGTAAGAAATTTTTCTTCATTTTGCACTGTGATTGCAGTACATACTCCAAGTCCATAACATTTTAATTGTTCTGAAGTTTTAATATCAGCTGTAATTCCTGCCCCACTTGAAGGATCAAATCCTGCAATCATCAATATGTTAGGCCTTTTTCTTCTTTTCATCTGTTATACCACATTTTTTGTATTTCTTTCCAGTTTTCAATGGGATTTTTACTATTCCAAACTGCTCCCAAAAGTGCAATCCCGTCAAAGTTTCGTTTTTTAACTTCTTCCAGTCGTTCTGAATTAACTCCTCCCAATGCTAAAACCTTTACTTTTTCATTCTTTTCCAAAAAGAAGTTTTTTCCTAAATAATTTTTCTTTGAGATTGAATTAAATACAGGACTCAAAAAACAATAATCAAATAAATATCCTTCTTCTTTTATCTCTTTTTTTTCATGAAATGATGTAGAAACTGTTTTCCCTTGACGTTTAAAACTCTTTATTTGCTTACAAATCTTTTCTTTGTTTGCTTTTCTATATTTTTCTGTGAAATGAATTCCTT
>JALWLM010000156.1 GCA_027084145.1 Crocinitomicaceae bacterium
TTCAGAAGGTATTTTAAAAGATATTAAGGAGGCCAAAAAAGTTGCTAAAAAAATAAAATATCCGATTATTCTTAAAGCAACTGCCGGAGGAGGAGGAAAAGGAATGAGAGTGGTATGGAAAGAAGAAGAGTTGGAAGCCGCTTGGGATGCAACAAGACAAGAAGCCGGGGCAGCATTTGGGAATGATGGTATTTATATGGAGAAGTTTATAGAGAATCCACGACATATTGAGATTCAAATTGCAGGGGATCAATATGGGAATGCTTGTCACTTATCTGAAAGGGATTGCTCTATTCAAAGAAGACATCAGAAATTAGTAGAAGAAGTTCCTTCTCCTTTTATGACCGATGAACTTCGAGAAAAAATGGGAGAAGCAGCTATCAAAGCTGCAAAAGCGGTAAAGTATGAAGGTGTTGGGACTGTAGAATTTTTAGTCGATAAAAATCGGGACTTCTATTTCATGGAGATGAATACACGTATCCAAGTAGAGCATACCATTACTGAGGAAGTCATTAATTTTGATTTAATAAAAGAGCAAATTAAACTTGCTGCCGGAGAAAAGTTGTCCGGTAAAAATCATTATCCGCAAGGACACTCTATTCAGTGTCGTATTAATGCAGAAGATCCTTATGCAGACTTCAGACCTTCTCCGGGAAAAATAACAACATATCATGCACCGGGAGGACATGGGGTACGATTAGATACTCATGTTTATGCAGGATATCAAATCCCTCCATATTATGATTCAATGATTTCAAAACTGATTGTTGTTGCCCAAACAAGAGAAGAAGCGATTAACAAAATGAGAAGAGCGTTGGATGAATATATCATTGAAGGAGTTAAAACGACAATTCCTTTTCATCAAAAACTTATGGAAGATGAGATGTTTAATCAAGGGAATTTTGATACAAGTTTTATGGAAAGTTTTGAGTATTAAAATTTAAAAATAAATCATATCAAAAGCCTCTCTTAGTCAGAGGCTTTTTTATTTTTGTGTTATGAAAGTTATCGATCATATCAATGAAGCTAAAGATACATTGTTTTCTTTTGAAATTTTACCTCCTGTAAAGGGGAAAAGCATTGAATCTATTTATCAAGGAATAGATCCATTGTTAGAGTTTAATCCTAAATTTATCAATGTTACCTATCATCGAGAGGAGTATATTTATAAAGAAAGGGAGAATGGCCTATTAGAAAAAATTGCAATTAGAAAACGTCCGGGTACTGTAGGGATATGTGCTGCGATTGTCAATAAATATAATATTGATACAGTGCCTCACTTAATTTGTGGCGGTTTTAGTAAGGAGGAAACGGAAAACGCTTTGATTGATTTACAATTTTTAGGGATTGATAATGTCTTGATTCTTCGAGGAGATCCAATCAAGACAGAATCTACATTTCGTCCTCATAGGAAAGGACACACCTATGCTTATCAATTGGTAGAACAAGTTGCAAATATGAATCGAGGTAAGTATCTGGTTGAAGATGTCGATCTTGAGCCAACGGATTTTTGTATAGGTGTTGCAGGTTATCCGGAAAAGCATTTTGAAGCGATGAATTTGAAAACGGATTTATTGCATCTTAAAAATAAGATAGATAAAGGAGCTGATTATATCGTAACCCAAATGTTTTTTGATAATCAAAAATATTTTGATTTTGTAGACGCTTGTAGAGAAATAGGTATTGATGTACCGATTATTCCGGGTTTAAAACCATTAAAAACATTAAATCATATTTCTTTTCTACCGAAGTTTTTTCATATTGATTATCCGGAAGAGCTTTCCTATGAATTATTAAAATGTAAAACCAATGAAGAAGTAAAACAATTGGGTATTGAGTGGGGAATTAAACAGTCTAAAGAATTGAAAGAAAAAGGCGTTCCCTGCATCCATTATTATACAATGTCTGATTCAAAATCGGTTAGAGCAATTGCGAAAGAAGTATTTTAATTATCTTTGAGTATGAAATTTATCTATATTACAATTATTTTGTTAATAGCGACAAGTTCTTTTTCTCAAAACAGAAAGAAAGTTCGTTTAAATTTAACCAATGCTCTTGTTGTAGCTCAATTGGACAATCCTGAAGATCGTTATTCTTTAGAAGCATTGTTTACTCAGGTTTTAACCGACCATGGAGTAAAAGCACAGCCCTCTCTAAATTATATAAAACAAGGTCAGGATTCAAAAAATTTAGCCTCTGATTCTATTCGACAAATATTAAAACAAAAAGGAATAGATACTTATATTTTAGTTTCAATAAGAGGGTATGATAAGCGTTATAAGCCTTCAAAAAGAATTGTTTCATTGGAGGAAGCTCTTTCCGAAGCAAGTATTTATAATTTATATCGGCAGGATATTATATCGGTAAGTTTTGAGTTTAAATTTTATCGAAACGGAGAATTTATAATGAATGACATTATTCGATGTGCAAATATTGGAGATAGAGCCAAAGTTTTAAAAAGATTCGGAAAGAAAACATCAAAGCGTCTGCGTAAAAGGTGGCTTCCGAGACCTTAACCCCCGATTAATAAAAGTTTTGATAAGTAATAGGACGTATCCATCGCTTTATAGCATCTGTCCCGACAGCAGTAAAAAAAGGTGTAGAAGATGCAGGATAAGGACCTCCATGATGCATTGCTTTGCAGACACGAACTCCTGTAGAAACACCATTTAAAATTAAACGTCCTACTCGATATTGGAATACCTCTTTTAAGTCCTGAATATCTTCTTCTTTTTCAGCAATGATTGTTCCTGTGAGCTGACCTTCTAAACTTTCAATAATATCTAATATTTCATATTGATCTTTGCATTCGACAAGCACACAGAAAGAACCGAAAACCTCTTCTCGGAGTGCTTTATTTTTCAAGAAACTATTTCCATCAACAATAACAACGGATTGTTGAATATAATTATCATGTTCCTTTTTTATTTTAGATAAGGAGCGGACACTGTCCAGAGCAATAATATGATCTCTTTTATTGATAAATTGTTTTTTAATATTGGGATGTAACATACAAGCTGTTTCAATCTTATTTAATTCTGTTGAAAGAAGGCGGGCAAAATTGTCAAAATGTTTATTTTTTTCAGCAATAATAATTCCGGGTGAAGTACAAAATTGTCCACCACCTTGTGAAATGGAATCAGCATAAGCTTTTGCCCAAAATAGAGCTTTCCTTTCTAGTGATAAATTTGAAATAACGACAGGGTTTACACTTCCCATTTCAGCAAAAACAGGAATCGGTTCTTCTCTGCCTGCTGCTAAATCCATTAAAGCTCTTCCTCCTTGAACGCTTCCGGTAAAACCGACAGCTTTAATGTGTCTGTGAAGAACTAAAGCTTGTCCCGTTTGATGTGAGATACCATTCAAAGAAGAAAAAACACCATCAGGCATATTGGTGTTTTTAACGGCTCTAAGTATTGCTTGAGCAACTAAGTCATTTGTTGCAGCATGCATAGGATGACTTTTAACAATGACAGGGCAACCGGCAGCTAGTGCACTCGTAGTGTCTCCTCCGGCAGTAGAATAAGCCAAAGGAAAATTGCTAGCACCAAAAACAGCAACCGGTCCTAAAGGAATATAAGTCTTTTTGAGTATAGGAGCTTGATTATCAATGATTTCATTTCTCCAGTTTCTTGATTCTAAAAAATCAGCAAACATCCTGAGTTGAAACAATGTTCTTTCTTTTTCTGTTTGAAATCGTTCTTTTGATAATCCTGATTCTGTGCAATATACCTCTTCCAATTCTTTAATGGTATCAATCTCATTAGCAATTTCACGAAGAAATAAAGCACGTTCATTGTCTTTTGTTTTTCGATATATTTTAAAAGCTTGATATGCTAAAAAACAAGCTTCTTCTATTTCGTTGGGAGTTGCTTCCGTAAATTGCCAAGGTGTAGAAACATTTTTTTTAGGATTAAATGTCGAAAAAACAGAATTTCCTTTTGCGCTAATTTTATCTCCGATAAAATTTTCACCAATAATTTTCATGAGTAAAGAATTAAACGGGTTAAAAATACAAAATACCGTAAAAATGGTATTGTTTAGAACGATTCTAAATAACTATCTTTGTTCAAACAATGAAAACAATGAAAACATCAATTAGAATTAAAACAATATTAGTAGTGGTTACTTCGTCGTTATTTTTGGCAGGTGTGACTTCTTGTAAAAAGAAAGGATGTACAGATTCTAATGCAATAAATTATAATGAAGCAGCACAAAAAGATGATGGTTCTTGTCAATATAGCGATGAAAACGACGGTATACCGTTACCAAGCACTTATTCATTTAACAGAAATGGTCAATCAACAGTTAGTTTTACAGGGCAAAAGATGCGTTTAAACATGTTGTCTGAAATGATAGCTTATATGAAAACAGCGAATACGGCAGGGACAAGTGTTGATGCCACAACATTATTAGATATGTATTCAAATAATGCTTATACATGGCAAGATGTTGAAGGGTTAGGTTTAACCGGTTCAACCAAACAATTAAAGAATAAGACAGCTTATGGTGTTGATGGAGGGACGCCTGACCCACAAATTCAAGCAATGTTTGAAGGATACATGACGGATTTGGCTACAATTAGTGCCTCAACGGTATCAGGGCAAGAGAATGGAGCTCCGGGTGTATCCGGAGTTTGGCCAAATGACGGAATTAAAGGGCCTTATTTAATGGATGGTAACGGAAGAGAATTAGCACAATTAGTAGAGAAGGGTTTAATGTCAGCGGTTTTTATGAATCAAATGACTGTAAATTATTTAGAATTGGTAAAAACGCAAAATAATGAGGATTTAGTTGCGGGGAAGAATTATACAATAATGGAACATTACTGGGATGAAGCGTTTGGATATTTTACAGATGCAACAGATTATCCAAGTAACGGTACTGATAGTTTTTGGGGTAAATATGCTAATGGTAGAGAATCTGTAATAGGTTCTGCAACAAAAATATTTGATGCTTTTGTAAAAGGAAGAACAGCAATTGTTAATAAAGATTACGTAACAAGAGATGCACAAATTGATATTATTAGAAATGAAATGGAAAGAGTAGCGGCAGCTACAGCGATTCATTATCTAAATGAAGCTAAAGCAAATATAGTGTCAAATACAACAAGAAATCATGTGTTATCTGAAGCCTATGCATTTTTAGATGGATTAAAGTATGGCTATAATGCTATTAGCGGAGTGGGAATGACCGTTCCGGATATTGATACGGCATTAGGGTATTTTAGTGATTTTAATAATGTGACCATATCAGACTTAAATAATGCAATCGATTTAATTGCACATAAAACAGGTCTGAGTTCAGTGAAGGATCAACTATAAAGCAATCCATATAAAAACAAATAAAAGATGAAAAGATTAGGAGTTATATTAACCATTTTTATAATGGTAGCACTATTAGGAGAAAGTTGTAAAAAGAAACCGAAACCCACTTCTCCCGAAAGTTATAATAAAAAGGAAATGTTGACAAATGTTGTTACAAACTATATAATTCCTGCTTATGATGATTACCAATCAAAAGTTGAATCTCTTCATCTTTTATTATTAGACTTTGTCAATCTACCTACTGAAGTAAAGTTAAATACTTGTAGAGGTCAATGGAAAGAAGTCGCTTTGGCTTGGCAAAATATAGCAATGTTTGAATTTGGACCTGCATCAAATATCAGTTTTAAAGCTCAGACGAATATTTATCCTACGGATACAGCATTGATTCAAAATAGTATTTCTTTGGGTACTTATGATTTACAATTACCTTCAAATTTTAAAGCGAAAGGGATACAAGCAATAGATTATTTATTGTTTCTACCGAATAAAACAGATGTAGAAATCGTAAACTATTATTTGAATAACACAAACGCGAAAGATTATTTAACAAGTGTCTCTCAAGAATTAAAAACGAATGCTTTAAATATATATAGTGAATGGAGTACAAGTTATCAAACAACTTTCATTAATAATTCAGAAAGTAATGCAAGTGGAAGTTCTGTAAGTAATTTATTGAACGCATTGAGTTTACATTATGAAACCTATACAAGAAAAGGAAAAGTAGGTATTCCTTTAGGTGTTTTTAATGGTATTAGTCAGCAAGCATTACCTCATTTGGTAGAAGCAACATATTCAGATTTCTCTAAGGAATTATTAATTCAGCAAATGAAAGCATTGAAAAAGGTGATAAAAGGAACTCATTTTTCATCACAAATAAATGGAGATGGATTTGATGATTATTTGGATCATGTCAAAGCTCAATATAATGGAGAGAATTTATCAATGCAGATTATCTCTAAAATAGATGCAATTATTGCAGAAGTAGAGAATTTAAATGGGACCTTAAAAGAAGAAATTATCAACAACCAATCTCAATTAAAAAACGGATTATATACTTTAATGCAGCAATT
>JALWLM010000157.1 GCA_027084145.1 Crocinitomicaceae bacterium
CCTCTGCTAAATCGTAATCAAATTTTATTTTTAATCCTTGTTCTGCAGAACTGCCAAGAGTTGAGCTAACAATGTTTAACATTTTGTTTATTAAGTCTTCATTAGTAATTTTTGTTTTTATCGTATTTATCAAGTCAGTAATAGTTTTACCGCTTGAATTTTGTTTGGTAAATAATGAAGCTATTAATACTTTTTTATCTTTTGGAGGCGTAAGTTGTTCTGAGGAAAAAATATGTATTCGTTCTAAAGTGCTGGAACTTTTTACTTCTACTTTTTCAACATCCGCATTAAAATCAAATTTTTCATTTGGGTTGTTATGCCAGTAATTTAATAAAACACGGGGGGCTTTACTGTTAGAAATTAAAAATAATTCGCTCCATATTCCTTGAACAGTTTTGCTTGGAGTTTTGGAAAGCGACCTAAATATTTCTATAAAATTTTTAAAAATATTAAATACCTCTCGTTGCGTTGGATTTTTCGAAAGTTGTTTAATTAAATTCTCTGCAATACCAAAAAAATAATTCCTTAAGTGCACTTCTTTATCAGTGAATATAATAACAGAAAAATTATCATAATAAGATGTATCTGTTTCTGTTATTTTACATTCTACATTGTGAGACAATTCGATATGCTTTAGTCTAACATTCTTTTGAGTCAAGAAAGTATTATCAGGAGTTGATTTAATCAATATTACCGGATTTCCGATCGAATTAACTGCAATTCTTGCAAAAGGATAATGTTCAATTCTTTCTGCATTGTAAATAGTTTTACTTTTCTTTTGAGGAATTGTTAATGAATTGTATTTTGCTTCTAAATTCATAGTCTGTTATCAGGTTGGCGAATTATATCCTTGCCAATATTTTCTGGTATCCAAATGGCAATTGATGGCACATCCGCATAAATAATATTCCCTTTATCATCTTTAAGATTATTACCATCCTTGTCGGTTAACCGAAGACGGTGAATTTGAATCGTTAATTGATTTTCATCTCTTATATACCTATCTCCAGGATAAATTTCTCCTCTGTTATATTTTTTTGTTTTTGTATTTGCACCTTGAAACAGTTGTTGAATTTCATTATTGTCATTTAGTTGACGTGCTCTAACAGTTTGAATGATTTCAGAGTCAGATTTTTCAGCACTCATAATGTATACTAAACAAGTTTCCTCACTATTTTCATTTAGAAATGAATTAATTATTCCTCTTAAACTTGAAAATGTTTGGCTATCTGTTTCTTTTGTAAATTTTAATCTATTTAATAAGTATTGTAATGTGTCGCTCAATGGCAATTCAGCAACAAGATGTTTTTGTAACTCTGTTCGTTCATTGTGACCTTCATTTATATTAAAACTTTGGAAGTTACTATTAAAGAAATCATATATTATTTTTGAATTAAACTCAATCAAACTATCTGTATCGTGTGGCGCTTTTATGATAAACCATTCTGAACCGAAATAATCTCTATCTAGGCCATCATAAATAATATTTGGTCTTGTTAATCTTAAAATTCTATCTTTAACAACTTCTCTTTCCCATTCGTTAAGATGTTTGTTGTTTAGATCATATTCTTCAAGACGCCTCCTTACATCTTCCTCGTGTTCAATAATGGCTCGATATGCATCAATATTGTTTTGGTCAAGCCAAACCCTACAAAAGCCAAGATAACTACCTTTATAACCAAAAAAACGAGCTCGCTGTAAAGTTGTGTCAACTTGACCAGTGGCCAAACTTCTGGGCATATAAGTAACTGTTAAACCTTCAACTGTAAAACCTCTATCCATTGCTTGACCTCCAACTAAAATCCAAGAATAGGATTCTCTCCAAGGAATTTCAGGAGTCCTACCCCTAGAAGCATTTACAAGTATTTTTCTGGTGTATTTTATAGCGTGAAGTAATCGATTATCTTTAACAACCTCCTCATAAGGAATTAAATCTTGATTTGTGTTTTCTAAATCTTCATATGCAATTTTAAAATCTTTTATTAGTTCTTCGATTTCATCTATGTCATTACTTTCCAACAACCTTGTCCAACTAGCTGTTACATCATTAACCCAATTGAAGTAGTCAGTATGATCAGCTGTCAACCTAGAGGGATGAATTAACATAGACCGGTTAAATTGATTTTGTTGAATATCGCCAATTACTACGCCAATAAAAAATATTTGAAGTGCGTAAATCAAACTTTGAGGGGGTTCATTTACAGAAACTTGATTAGTTGGAATTTCTTCAAACGGAATGGTTCTGATTAAATTCGGATTTTTAATAAAAAACTCTTTCCCTCCAGTATATCCATCTCCAGGTGTTAATAGTTTTATAAAATTTGGAGATAATCTGTCTAAAATATTAACAAATAAGTTAGCCTGTGGTGTTGCTGTATATTGCAAAAATGTGTGTTTTGGAAAGACTGAACGTAAATCATTAATTCTTCTATAAATTGTTGATGCTTCGCCTTCATTTACACCAAATCCAGCTCTTGCATTTGCCCTTCCTCTAGTGTTTAAACTGGCTTGATCGCTCTCATCATCTATGATTAAGGTAGGGACACCTTTCAAATCAATTGTTTGTAAAATATTTATCAGTTTTTGCAACCTGTGACTCTGTTTCATAACAGTAATCAGAACTGTAGAACACTTTTCTTTGGGTAGCGAATTGTCGCTCCATTTTTCAAGGCTATTTGAAATTGAATCAAGATGTGCTCTTGTTGAAGGATTACGCAAAAGGTTCCACTTTCTATCAAATCGAGAATCAATTCTCAAATCTTTTAACATTCTTTGATATGATTGTTCTGAAAGTGGTATTGATGTTCCCGCTATAATAATTATAATTTGGAAATTATTATCACGAGCTAGAGCAGTTAATGAAGTAAAAGAAAGGGTTTTCCCACTTTGCACATAACCTAATACTAATCCTGTTTCTGTATCATCATCACTATTTGGATCAATGCACATTTCAAGAATTCGATATGTCTCATCAATTATTCTCTCTCCAGCCGTATTTATATTGCCATTTGCACCAACAAAACCTTTGTGTTTTATTAGTGTATCTATTTCTTCCCCTTGAAAAGGTTTCCATTTAGCATTATTTACATTGTAAATTCCCGTTATTTCAATTTCTTCTGCCATAATTATGACGATATTTTTGTTATCAACTCATTAAAATTTCTTCTAATTTCTCCTTGGGTTTTAGCACCACTTTCTTTTGCAATTATTTCAGCCAATCCCATTGCAGCAGCCATTCTTAATATAGGCTCAATCTTTTGATTATCAACACCTGCAAACTGCACCATAAAAGGGTGGGTTAACGATAGTCGAATTCCGACATATCTATGATCTGAAGATAGGTTGTCAGGTGCTAAATGTTTTCCAACTTCAAGCAACTCTGAAAGAGAAGGATCATAAGATAGCTCAATAAATATTTTCCAATCTGTTCTATTAAAATTTACCAAAAACTCCTTCCTAATTGATTTATCAGTTGGAATTAATTCTGATTCTGAGATTTGTTTTTCTTGGCTGTTATCAAAAGTTTCTTGTATTGCTTGTGGAGCCTTTTCTTCAAAATCTTTAGCTGTATTTGATAGAGCTTTATTTCCAGATTTTTTATAATCTTTAGAACTTGCCCGAACCCTGTATTCTTCTGCCTGTTTTAAAAGAGGAAAATCTTTATGACTTAGCTCATCTCTCAGTATTTTTAAAAATAAATCTAAATTTTCATCCCACTGAATTCCTTTTTTTGTAAAAGAAACATCAAAGCCTTCTAAGTGTAATTCCCCAAAAACTCTTTGGTAACGAAAGCTATTAGGACCTCCAAAAATAAATTCCGGTCTAAATCCATTATCGAAACTTCCTTCAATCACTCTACCTCTACGAAACAAAGCAAATCCAGCTTCTGATGTTGAACCTTTTTCTCTAATGGCAACAAAACCTCTAACACTTAACCCTTCTTCAATTGGAAAATCAATTTCTCGTTTCCAATAAATAGGTTCACCTTCTGGCTTATTGTAAATGGGTGCTGTAAGTATTTTGGGTTCAGTAAATTTTAGTTCTGTATTGTCTACAATTAGTTTTAATACACCATTTCTTATAAATTCACGATAAATACTAGTAAGATGCGATTTAACTTTTCCTATTCCTCTACGTCTTGGCATCTTATTGACATTATTCAATTCAATAATTGTGTAATGATGGTTTTTATCAACATCCCTTGTTGTAAATTCTAGTTCTTCAATTTTGTCCTCAAATATTTGATTCATATCAAATTTGATAGTGCGTTCAAATGGTTCATTTAATGCTGTTGTCCTAACAATCCATATATCTGAAAACCAGCAAGCAGCAGATTTCATCCCCATCCCAAATTCCGATAAACCAGATGTGTCTGGTGGTATCTCAGCAGCTCTAAAAGCTCTTGCATAATTTTCTTTTTCAATACCTCCAGCATTGTCTCTAATTGTTATTTTATTATCTGCATCATTTATTTCTATTCTTACCTCAAGTTGAAAATCATCTCCGTGCAATTTTTTTAACTCTTTTTCTTTTGCTTGATAACTTGCAATAGAATTATCAACAAACTCCGCTAATGCAAACCACGTTTCGTATTCCAAAAACCGCAGAACTGATAGAACTGACACATTAGGTCTTATATTTACTTTACTGTTCATACTTTAGCAACTACTTTTTTCTCAATTCCATTTAATTTATGAGAGTATCCATTAATCCTTTTTTTTGTGTCGTCTTCTTTAATAAGTTCTTTGGCAATTAGTTCAACAATGTGAGCATTAACCGCATTACCTAAAGCCCTAAAAGCAGCATTGTCATTTTCAGGCAGTTTTAATCCTTCAAGAGATTGCAATTTTAAACCTTCACTTTGTGAGATATATCTTTTTTCCCACCCAATTATGGGTTTCTGAGTGTTTGTACAGACTAACGAAGGAAAGAAATTAGCCTTTTTTACTCGAATTCCTGAAGCTCTAAACTGAAGTAAATAATTGTAAATGTTTCGTTCAGAATCTCCTACATTCCATTCTAATTTTTGCCAACTTTGAGATGGCAGTTTTGCAATCTTTTTTACAACAGTTTCAATGTATTTTTTATTATTAAGATAAAACTCTCTATTTTTTCTAATATAGTTCTTTTTCCATTCAGGAAACTTTTTTGTAACTCTGGCATAAGATGGTAAATTTTCTCTAATTTCTTTTCTAGACATACCTTCTAAAGGAATTCCAAAATTTCCTTTATATTTTGAAAGTTCCTTGACTGATAATTTTTCCGGAAAAGTATCCTCAAATGGATATGTTGCACCAAATTCCATACTCCATATTGGAAATCCAGGTATTTGAATATGACTTGGAATGCTTTGAATAAATTCTTGCCAAATATCTAAGCATTCAATATTTGGTTCTGCAAGTTTTTTCCCTTTATCACTTGAAATATAACTCTCGATATCAACATTGTCTATTTTGTGCTTATCAATATTTTCAAATGAAAAGTGCTCTAGACCTGTAAGTGATCCAACAATAAATATGCGTTTTCTGTGTTGTGGAATTCCAAAGTCTTGAGGTGAATATATTTTGTGGTCAACTTTATAGCCAAGTCTACTTAATTCCGCTTGCATATATTCCCACGTGGCTTCGTTGTCGTGTTTTGCTATGAAAGGAACATTTTCAAGGATAAAGTATTTTGGAGTTCTAAACTCTAGAATCTTAGTTATTTCATCAAATAGAGTTCCTCGGTCATCTTCTCTTCCAAGTTGTTTGCCTGCTTTTGAAAAAGGTTGACAGGGAAATCCAGCACACAATATATCGTGTTCGGGTATTATATTGATTTCTTTTTCCACTATTCTTTTTATATCCCCTTTTGCTTCAATTCCCCAATTCTTTTCATATAATTGACGGAGAGTTATATCAAGTTCACTCGCAAATACACACTCGTGACCAAGTTTAGATAAAGCTTTATGAAAGCCTCCAAGACCTGCGAATAAATCAATAAATTTCATATAAAATCTTTTTAATCATTTTACAATGTATTCTTTCTTTTGCGTTGGCAAAAAATAGCTCTTTTGGTTTTTTCGGGTTCGCAAGTGTGTCGGCAAAAACCAAATGTGCTATTTGTGCGTGGGCTTTTCATTTCAATATTTTCTTGTAGCAAATTTGTCATTCTATTTTGTTTCTCCTGCTTGTGCCTAACGGTCTAGTATAACGCTTTCGTTGCGTTTGTTCGGCACTAAGATAGCAAAAAAAACCGAACTTCGGCTTGCGGGCGTATTTTTCCGAAGGAAAAATCCGGACGCAATGAGCGTTATATTTTGTTACCATTTGCTACGCCACGTGTTGCTGCTCACGTTCTGCCATTT
>JALWLM010000158.1:0-2542 GCA_027084145.1 Crocinitomicaceae bacterium
GTTTACGGTAGGCGATATAGACATTGTTTACTGCTGCTCCAATGCCTATGACGACACCAAGCCAGAGTGTCCAACCGGCACCTGTCAGTTTTTTTAGCCCCAGACCGACACCCACACCGATCAATACCGCCACAACCATTGAAATGCCAAGACTCAATCCGTCAGCAGCATCGACAATTTTCTTGAATTTGGGTTCTTCTTTGTTTGGCAATGTATCCCCTTTTATCCATACAATTATAATGCCATAAGTATATCCAAAAGAGTTAAAGCCCTAAAATGTATCAGACGTATAAAGAAGAGAAGGTAATGTAATTTTCAGAGAGGAGGAGTACTTTGTGCAAAATACTCCCATGTAAAGAAGTGCAACATCCGTCAGGCACATTGTTACATCGGCGGTTCACCAAAAGTATTTTCAGAATCTTTAGGTTTAGGTTCAATCCATACTACATCGGCACCGCCTATGAGTCGGCTTCTTTTCACGACATTTATTTTGGCTTCAGCCTTCTTTTCTTCTACGTACCCATATGTATTTTGATACGTAGTATGCTTATTCTGCAGTACTGGCATCTCTTTAGACTCAGATGATTGTTGTTGCTCATCTTGAACATGTTGTGACACTTCCATTGACTCATGAGATTCATATGCTGCTTTTTCTGACATAGGGAGAACATCCGGTAGTTCATCCTGTTCTTGTTGCTCTGCTATGAAAGAAGTCTTTTTTTCCGGTGTATTCTTTTGCGCTGCCTGCAAAGAAACTTTCTTTACAGAAGTGTCACCCTCTTCTGTCTGTAAGGCAACTTTTTTTTCTGCGCTGTTACTATCCATCATACCCAGGTAGAGTATATAGATAAACGTTGCGATAAAGAGCAAAACCCATTTAATCATTCACATCTATCCTATTCTGGCAATTCAAGTGGTTTGTAGTCTTTACTCTTAACCTTGCCTTTAACCCAACGGAAAGTTCTGGTGTGTTTGCCTTCCATCGTCAAACCTGCATTTTCAAGTTCATCGATACTGTAAGTTTCATTATTGTCTACATCTACAAGTGTAAATCTGTTTTTCATCTCTGTATCTACACCGGTTTCTACGTATTCAATATTGCCATTCTTTTTGTTATAATGTAATATCTTGGCATCATCAAGTGCTATTTTAATATCTGCATTGGCAAGGTTTACATCTTTCTGATTTTTGATCTGGAAAGTCCAAACCTCTCTCTCTTTGGCTCTAAATTTATTATATTTTCGGTAGTCACTCCAGTAGTCACCACTTTCATCTTCTCCCCAGTCATAATGAGGGAAAACCACTTGCAGTGTTGCCGGCCCGAATGCCGATATATCGTGTCTGTCTTTCCTTTTTTTACTGTCTACAAGCTCTCCAAAGACACCGGCAGTATTATGTTCATACACGGTACCGTCTGCTGTGACAGCAGAGACTCTTGTACGCATATACCATCCGGCATATTTGTTTTGCTTGGTTCGTTTACTTTGTTTTTTATGTATATTTCCCTCATGTGCATCAAGTGTCGTCGCAGACAGCAATACACCTCCAAGCAAAACGGTGGCAAGTGCCAGGTTTTTCAGTTTCATCTCGTTCTCCTTAAGGTTGGTTGCTCATAATGAGCGGGAAGGCAAAGCTATTAATACCATTGTCAGTATTCTCTTCCAACAGCTTGATGAAAAACCCTTCCATTGGTTGGATCGATCCACCAAAACCAGGAGTACTTGGATCAATAGCGGTATAACCTGTTACGGGACCAGTGTCAGTGCTATCATGAGTATAGACGACACTCCTAATATAATCATTATTATTCGTGTCTCCCATTGGATAATAGGTATTACTGTTAGCTGTATAATGTTTAAAATATAGGTTACCCACATGGAAACTATAAGGGAAAGGATTGCCTGCCATATATTTTTTCGCATCCCCTGCAACGTTCATGATATTGTTTGGAAGCTGCATAATAGCTACTTTTGTGAAGTCAGGATCTGTAATATTGACTCCGGTGGAGTTAGCATCCTGAGTCGTTGTCGGCGAAATATCACTCAGTGTTTCATCAATAGTCACATTATGGTCTGCATCAGTAATAATCCAATAGCTGATACCCTGTACCAGTGTACTGTTTTCATCCAGTTTACTTTTATCGGTATTGGGATGGCTGCTATTGGTTTCATAGTTGTCGCTTCCACTCTGCTTGTACATCACCCAGTGACCACCGTCTTCTGGTTCACCGTATTCCCCTAACGATCCTTTGAGAAGGGCTTCAACACCATTGCTTCCCGTATCGCAGGGAACACTTACAAGGCGCCACTGGTAGGCTGTCAAAGTAATGAGGTCTTTGCCGCAGAGGAATTCACGGTAACCGACCTCATCGGTATTGCCTGTTTCATTGAAGAGGTCTGAACTTGGCGTGTCTACGTTACCGTTGACATCGGTGTAGTCTGTTCCCCCGCCTGCCCATGATACCAGTCCGTTGGCTTCTACGCTGGTAACCGGACAGCCATTGGACGGAGCATTGTTATTTCCCTCTTCACAGTCGGTGTAA
>JALWLM010000158.1:2552-6298 GCA_027084145.1 Crocinitomicaceae bacterium
ACCGCCGTCATCAGGGTCATAAGCATCATCCAAGCCGTCTCCGTCTGTATCGGTTCCAGTTGGTGCCGTATACCCGGCTGTAGCTTGAGCTTCAACATTGTCGGGAATACCGTCGTTGTCGCTGTCAAGATCAACTCGGTCATCAACCCCATCACCATCCGTATCAAGAGATACGTAGGAATCTGCTTCCATAATAATCTCTACGCCATCACCAAACTGAACACCTATCCAACCTAGTTCAAAAGTAATTTCAGTAAACGATGTTGTACTACTAAATCTTACACTACCGGCACCAGCATAATTATCACCGATACCAGATTCTGCTGATGTCTGAGTAAAGGAAGTATCTTTATATATTTTATTATTAGCAGTATCAACTACAAATTGATCATTTCCGGAAAGCTTAGTCATCGCGATATCTGGATTATTTAAGTTAAAAACCATAGAAACCATATCACTTCCACTAAAACCACCCAAACGATCAAAATGAATTACAATGCTCGTTTGTGGTTCACTGAAGTGTATTGTCAACGCTCTAGTTTCTCCCTCTGAAACCTCGACATTGTCGCCATAAATAAATTCCAATGAAGTATCACCACTCAAATTGGGTGTAGACCACAGTGTATTACCATCTCCACTACCGTCAAAAGTACCATTTGGTGCATACGTAAAATCTGTTTCTCCGTTTGTCGGTACAGTATAAAATTCTATACTAGTATTACCTGTTGCTCCCTGGGCAACATCATTATTTACAGACCAGTTTCCACTTTGTGTAAATGTTGGAGCATTCATCTCATTCACATCCAGAATACCATCACCATCACCATCCGGATCGGATGAGTCTGCTACATTATCCCCATCCCTGTCATTCACAACAATATCCACTGTCACACTGGAACCGAAATTTGGATTGTCCGCTGAACGTGCAATTACTTTACCGTCAAGCGATACCATATAAAATGCGAGATTGTCACTGTCACTGCCTCCATTGACACTTATACCGTCACCATAACTGTCGTTTAAAGTAAACGTATAAGTACCCGCTCCTCCGCTAATTTCTGTTGTCACATCAATATATTCATCAGCGTCCACATATGTCCCTCCGGATGCTATTGTATTCCCACCAGGGTCTTTAAGTGTCCAGCTTGTTTCATCTTCATAAGTATCCAAATCGATGTAAACCCTGATCTTCGAACCGGCATAGAGTGATGTTCCCATCAGCATCACTGTGAAAACTATCAGCCATTTGCTTATATTGTCATGTATTTTTTTCATTTTATTCCCTTTCCTACCAATTTCCATTGCCGTTCGGATCGCTCGGCGGCCCACCAAACCCTGCCTTTACCTTTGTCGGTTTCGTCAACGCACCCAGTGCCAGCAGCGTCGGTGCTGCATAGGCTGTTTTTTTCAGAAAACCTCTGCGTTCGGCTTGAACTTTCTGTTTTTTCTCTTTATTGTCAAGAGACATTTCATTTCCCCTTTTAAATCCTACTCATTCACTCATTTCCAACTTAAGTTGTAATTTTTGAAAATATGACTATTTCCTTATGATAACATAGATATTTTTTTGTTTAGCTTATTGTATTTTTACCCCCTAAAAATAATATTACTGGATAGATAATAAAGATTTCCAAATGGCACACTTTTGGCACATTTTTATGTTAGTATCATATGACAGTTTCAGGAATCTGCAAATGGTTCAAATAAAAGGAGGATTTATAATGTCAATACTCAAAACGCTGTTCTTGTTCATGCTATTTACAATATTACCCGCACACATTAGTGCGCAAACGATGAATACTCCCATCATCAACTACCTTTTGTCCAATTCAGTACAGGCAGACGCACGCATTCTGCTCGCAGGAAATACTTTTTATATTGTTGGGCAGGGGGTGAGTGATACTTCAAGTATATGGGAGGGGGAGGCTGTGTTTAATGACCAGCTTAGCGAAATGATTTACACGGAATTACGTGGTCCGCAAGCCGGTACACAAAGATCATACAATATAACAGTCCAAGGGAACAAAGTGATATTTAATATCGACAATGCCTATACTGTCATTGGCGAAAAGAAAGATGATTATATTTTGGCCATAGGATATAACAATGCGGGAACTGCCATGGACAACCTTAGGTTCTATTTTGACAAGGAAAAAGCAGATGCATACTTTGAAAACCTAATGCCTACAATTGGCAGCATCCAATCTTTGGCCGGGAACAAAACACTTGCCCTTGAATCTATGTATGATAATAACCGTACCAATATCTATGTAGGAGATGTTATTGTTACAGATGAAAATACAACCGCTGCTGTTTTGCTTAACAACAATACACTCATCAAATTAGGTGTACACACTTTCCTGAAAATCACTGATTATGTCTTTGATGATGAAACTGCAGTTTCTCCAAATCCCTATATTGCCAAGCCTCTGCCCTTTAATTTTATTGTAGAAGGTACGATTGAAATTATTGACAACTACATGGAAACGGTAGAGGAGTCTCTGCAAAAACCTTCGAGGACACTGTTGGGAACAAGAAGTTCGAGTAATACAGAAAAAATTGTTGGTACTTTCGAAACAAGAAGAATGACATATGAAGAGTACAAAATTAATAAAACTATATTAGATGCTATTGATACGGACAAAATAAAAGTAATCTATGAAAATAGTGATAAAAATGTTTTAATTGTGAAGGTTCCTTCAATAGCTTACCAAGAAGATGGTGGAATATACTCTGCAGTTAAAAAAATGTTCATCGACCACAATTACTCTTCACCATCTTGTACTAGAGCACCTCGAAGCGGTTCCTCAGGTGTACGAGGTACTGCCTTTATACATTCTAGCGGTACATGCAGTGAAGAACCGGCAGTGTATGTAAAAGAAGGAGCTATCGACCTTGCATTGAATGTCAGTGATTTTCCTTTGGTTTTGGAAGAAGATGAAGTAACACGGGATTTAATGAATAAGGAGAGAGCGGATCAAGAGCTGAAAGATGCGTTACAAAGGCAACTATACAAGTCAGAACCCTATATATTGAAATGGCATACTGACAATTGTATTATCAATGGTCCAGATACGGCTCTATGTTATTATGATGATAATCATACCCAGAGAAAACAAGGTGAAGAGCGTGATGGTGATTATTATAATTTTTATTTTTATACTAAAGAATTTAAGATCATTGGAAGACTCTATAAAAGTCCATTTTATAAATCTTATATTAGTGCATATAAGCGTATAAACAATAAATTTTATGGTGGAAGTTTCAATACTACTTGGGGGAATGGTGAATCAGACTATTCAATTGACACGTATGATGATAACAATACTTTAAGGGTAAAATCGACAATTTCCTGTGCCAATTTGCAAAGTACAGATTACAATAATGTTAAATTTGATCAGTATTGGGATGCAGATGGTAATTTAATTTACAATGCCGATGGAAGTCCTTTTTGGAACGAGGTACGCAATCTTGATCCAAGTATGTGTCCTACATATGAACAGATAGATACACTTTTCAATTTTGACTGGAGTCAATCAAAGCTCTATCAAATGGATGTGACAGGTTCATAGCAACCTGCTCCTTCACGTCCAAAATTGTAATTTTTCCCATCTATCGGAGCTATTTTAACAATGCCCCGCAACAGCGTTTGTATTTCTTGCCGCTGCCGCAAATACATACCTCATTACGCGGAAAGTTCACTTTGTCTTCGTAAATTTCTCCGTCAACATACTTCCACATATCGT
>JALWLM010000159.1 GCA_027084145.1 Crocinitomicaceae bacterium
TAGAAAACGGACGTTTTTGTTACTATCTGAGAAACGGAAAAAAATGGAAACAAATACAATTTATTGGTTGTATCTCTGCAATTTGTATTTTTCTTATTTTACTCGATTATTTTGGGAAAACAGAATACATTAAAGATGAAGTGATTATATCTTCTTACGTTCCTACAATCAGAGGAACAATGGACTTTGATTTTGCAAGGAAGATACACACTAAAAAAGGTGGTTATTGGGTTAGTATTGATAATTTTAGAAGATTAACCACCAATGAAAATCGCAAGATCATAGTTGAACAAAGTCGTGTTTTTAATCACCCTATTCGTATTATACAAAGTATAGATGGAACTATCCGACAAATTGACGTCAAATTAAAACGATATCAAGGACAATTATTTTTTATCCTATTTTTTATAATTCCTTTATTTACAATATGGTATAAGCGAATGAATATTGTTTTTACTTTTCTTTACTATTTCTCTTTATACATTACACCCATAGCAATTATAGGGTTTATTTGGATCAGCTTTACTTAAAGCAGTTGGCTGATATTATTTTCTTTAAAACAGGTAATCGACTTTTAATCCATTTGCTATTTATTCTATCATAAAATTTAGTGTCTGAATTTATCGCGAAAGGAATATTATTTTTAGTTAATTCACATGTAACAAATTCTGCAAATTTTAATTGTTCCTGGATACTATAGTCATCTCCTTTATTGTAATTACCTGGCATCCATGCCCCTACCCAAGTAGGTATTTTTGTTTTTTCTTGCCATTCCACGGCTGTTTTTATTATCTTTCTAATCAAATTTTTCTCTGCTTCCGTTCCTGTAGTCCATTGTTTTTTAGATTTTGTTTTAGAAGGACCTGAAGCATAAAAGTGCCATTCAGCCATTAAAAAACCATTGCTTTTACTTGGTTCCTTTAACTCCTCTAAATATTCCGGGGATGAACGCAATCTAGGAGAAATAAAAATGATTCTTCCCGGATTTGTTTCTCTTATTCGACTAACTGCTTTTTCATACAAAATATTTAAAATATCTCCCTTATGATTTAAAGCATCTGTCACCTCAATAATGATATCAAAAGATAATTTTGAATCTGCACTCTGAAAATGATTTGCAACTTTACTCCACCAATCAACAACTTTTTGTAATGTTTCCTCATTGGGATTCTCTTTAAATTCATTTCCTTGATAAGCTATAATCGGGATTAAATTATTTTTAATACAATCGTGAACAATCCTGTCTAAATGACTCAACAAATCATTATCAATTTCATTCATTACACGAATACGAACATGTGATAATCCGATGTTTTTAAAATCAATAACCGCTTTTTCATTATAATATTCTATACCTTGTTTTGTCTTTGCCCAATCAACATCCATTCCCTTTTTCAATATTTTTTGATATTCTTTTGGAGGGATTATATCTCTTTTACGATCTATTACTTCAATATTTTGAGAAGTACAAGAAGCTATAAAAAATAAAATAAAAATAATTTGATGATAACCGGTCATATTTGGGGTATTATTAAATCTTGATAAAAATACAATTTTCATTCGCACGATATATTTTTCTATAAGTTTTATGTCTTTTATTTTTATATATCATTCCGATGAAGTAGTTTTATATTAAAACAATTTATAGAAATATGACTTGCAAACATTGCTGCGGGGCAGAATATATTTTTGACCAAAAAGAAGCTGAGAAAAATGCTAAAAGATACCGGCGAAAAGGTCCGAATAAAACAACTTTGAAATTAATCCAACTATTAAATGAACAAACGGATTTTAAAGATAAAACATTGCTGGATATTGGTGGTGGAATTGGTGTAATACCAATAGAACTCACGAAAAAAGGCGTTACAAAAGTAACCAATATTGATGCGTCCTCCGCCTATCAACAAAAGGCTTTAGAATTATCTAAAAAGTATAATTACAATGATAAAATCACACTTGTACATGGTGATTTTATTGAAATCTCTAAAAAGATTGATAAACATGATATTGTCACTCTGGAACGCGTTGTATGTTGCTATCCTGATATGGATCGATTACTTTCTCATGCAACCGACAAATCGAACGAACTGATTGGATTAGTTTATCCTATGGATCATTTTTTATCTAGAATCGGAAATAAAATTATTCAAGCATATTTTCTATTAAAACGAAACCCTTTTAGAACATTCATTCATCCTGAAAAAGAAATCGAAGAAGAAATTATCCGGAAAGGTTTTCAACTTGTGGGTAAAAAGAATGTTTTCCCTTGGAGAATTACAGTCTTCAAACGGATATGAATTATACTTTCTGTACTCTAACAGCATTCATCCCTTTCATCCCTTTTTCCAATTCAAAAGATACTTTATCATTTTCTTTTAATTCTCCATCAATTATTCCATTAATATGAACAAAATATTTGTCATCCGAAGCATCATCTTTAATAAAACCAAATCCTTTTGAATCATTAAAGAAGATGACTTTTCCGGTATGCTTAAAGTCTAATGGAATATCTTCTCTTTTAGGAACCCCTATTTCTATATCTTCTGCTGAAATTTCTTTTTTCTTCACTGTTTCATCCGGTGGTGAAGAAGATATTTGACCAAATTCATCCACGTACGCCATCATACTGTCTAATCCTCCACCTACTGAATTTGATTTTCTTTCTTCTCTTTTAAGCGCTTTATCTTTTCTCTTTTTCAAACGCTTCTTTTCTTTTTCTTTCTTACTAAATGTTTCTTGTGATCTACCCATTTTTTATTATTGCATATAACAAGGGCGGCGCCCTTTACTGTTTTTAAAGACGTATTAAAATTCTACGAAATAAATCGGGGAATACAGGTTACGCTTAACTGACCTTAGGTCAAAGATAACTCTAATTTAAGAAAAAAACTATTTTTTCCACTTCTCATTTAGTAACCCTATTAATAATCTGGATACATTATTGAAATATCTTTTACTCCTATACCCTGACACCCATTGAATTCCTTTGATAGCATTGGTCAAGAAAACTTCATCGGCTACAAGTAAATTTTGAGGAGTAATGTTACATTCATAAACTTTATAACCATTCTCAATTGCAATGTTAATGATTTGCATTCTCATTGTTCCCGCTATTGCTCCATTTTCTAAACCGGGAGTATAAAGTACTTTATTACTTACAACAAATAAATTTGAAGATGTCGCTTCTATGATTGTATTTTCTTCATTAATCAATAAATAATCATCCAATCCTTTTTCATGAGCCGATAAAGAAGCTAAGATAAACAACAATCCGTTTTTGGTTTTATAGTTTGAATATTTCGTCTTTTGCTTCTTAAGTTCCATATAAATATCAACTTCTTTTCCTGCTTCATTAAGTTGAAATAAATTATTTTCTAAAGGATAAACTTCTATAACATAAAAAGAGTCATTGGAAGAAGGGAAAAAATTACCTCCTTTTTCCCTATCTAACGATAGACGGCATCTTCCTCCTTGCGTTATCTCTGATTTTATTAAAAGTTCTTTTATTTTGTCCTCTAAAAAAGAAACGGAAAACTCTTCAGGAAACTTAATTTTCAGTAATTGAGCGCCTCCTTTAAGCCGTTCGAGATGATTTTCTAAATTAATCGGTCGTCCATCAATAATTCGTATGGACTCAAATAAGCCATCTCCATATAGGTAAGAACGATTTTCTACAGGAATAACTCTGTTTGTATTTTCAACAACCTTTCCGTTTACATTTACATAAAGCATATCTAATGTTTCGACACATTTAAAAGTTACGTAAATAGTCTGGATAAGGTTACTAATTGTCTTTTAAGAAAGTAACGTTTTTCTCATCATAAAGATATAAAACATTAATGATTACTCAAATTATTCTTTGTTTTTTTAGAAAATTATTTAGAATAATTACTTATTTTCGCAAGCATAAAATTAAGTATATTATGAATTACGATATCATTGTTATAGGAAGCGGTCCCGGAGGTTATGTTGCCGCTATCAGAGCATCTCAATTGGGTTTAAAAACAGCCATTATTGAGCGAGAAAATCTAGGTGGAATTTGTTTAAACTGGGGATGTATCCCGACAAAAGCACTTCTAAAAAGCGCTAATGTATTTGAATATTTATCACATGCTTCAGACTATGGAATTACGGTTAAAGGTGCCGAAGCAGATTTTGGAGCAATGGTTCAAAGAAGCCGAGAGGTTGCTAAAGGAATGAGTACAGGAATACAATTCCTGATGAAAAAGAATAAAATTGATGTCATCAATGGCACAGGAAAGGTACTTCCGGGAAAGAAAGTCGCAGTAACAAATGATAAAGGTGAAACGACTGAGTATACAGTAGAAAAAGGTATTATTATCGCTACGGGAGCTCGTTCAAGACAATTGCCGAACTTACCACAAGACGGTGAAAAAGTAATTGGATATAGAGAAGCTTTAACTTTAAAAAAACAACCTAAGAAAATGGTTGTTGTAGGATCAGGAGCAATTGGTGTTGAATTTGCTTATTTTTATAATGCGATTGGAACAGAAGTTACAATTGTAGAATACATGCCTAATATTGTTCCTGTCGAAGATGCCGAAGTATCTAAGCAATTAGCTAAATCTTTTAAGAAATCAGGTATTAAAATAAAAACAAATTCATCTGTTGAATCAGTAGATACATCAGGAAAAGGTTGTGTTGTAACTGTAAAAACTAAAAAGGGTGAAGAGAAGATTGAATGTGATGTTGTTTTATCAGCAGTAGGAATCGAAGCAAATATTGAAAATATAGGTCTGGAAGATGTTGGAATTGTTACTGATAGAGGAAGAATTTTAGTTAATGATTATTATCAAACAAATATTCCGGGATACTACGCTATCGGAGATGTATTACCCACACAAGCTCTAGCACACGTTGCTTCAGCTGAAGGGATTATTTGTGTTGAAAAAATTGCAGGACTTAATCCTGAACCGTTAGATTATGATAATATTCCGGGATGTACTTACTGTTCTCCTGAAGTAGCTTCTGTAGGTATGACAGAAGAACAAGCAAAAGAAAAAGGAATTGAAATTAAAGTAGGGAAATTCCCTTTTTCTGCTTCAGGTAAAGCCAGTGCTGCCGGAGCAAAAGACGGTTTTGTGAAACTTATTTTTGATGCAAAATACGGAGAGTTATTAGGAGGACATCTTATTGGTGCTAATGTAACAGAAATGATTGCTGAAATTGTAGCACTTCGGAAACTTGAAACAACAGGACATGAACTTATTAAAACAGTTCACCCTCACCCTACGATGTCTGAGGCAATTATGGAAGCTGCTGCAGCTGCCTACGATGAAGTAATTCATTTATAAATAAACTTAATACAAAAAAGCCCCTCCTTTGTGAGGGGTATTTTTATTTACAACACAATATTTCCTTATTTTTAACGTCTGTAAAAACCAAGACTAACAAGTAATCATATTATGGAGAAAAGCAATTTAGAAGAAGGAAGAGATACTTTTCTTCGATTTATTTGGAGTAAACGAAAAATAATCGTTTTTGTAGCTGTTATATCCTTTGTTTTATCCGGTATTGTAGCCTTTTTAATGACTCCTATTTTTAAGTCGACAGCTATTGTCTTTCCGGCTGCAACCAGTACCGTTTCTTTTTCAGAACAACGAAATGCAAAGGCTTCAGCAATGGACTTTGGAGAAGAAGAACATGCTGAACAATTAGTTCAAATTCTACAATCTTCACGAATCAGAAATAAAATTGTAACACTTTTCGATTTAATGAAGCATTATGAAATTGAACCTGATGATAAAAATAAATACTATAAACTCAATAAAGAATGGAATGAGCATATCAGTTTTTCAAGAACAAGATACGGTTCCATAAAAATTGATGTATATGATAAAGATGCTAAATTAGCTGCTGATATAGCCAATAAAATCGTAGATCTTATTGATACCGTGAAAAATGAAATGATTAAAGAAAGAACACGTATCGCTTTTGATATTGCTAAAAGAAAAAAAGAGCAGTTAGACAATGAAATCAGAGAAATTTGGAGAAAAATGGATAGCCTTTCTCAACTTGGAGTGGTATCTATTGAAGGAAGAGCAAATCTTTTCTCTGCATATAATGAATCTAAAAATGCAGCTGATAGAGAATTTTTTAAAAAGCAAATCGATGTCAATTTAAAGTACGGTGCTACATTTGACGCCTTGGAAAATTTGAGGGATGAAAAAATTGTTAAACTTACTAAGTTTGAAGCTGCTTATGAACAAGCGGAATCTGATGCAAATACAAATCTAAATCACAAGTTTATCGTTGAACGTGCTGTTGTT
>JALWLM010000160.1 GCA_027084145.1 Crocinitomicaceae bacterium
ATATCCGGAGAAATTAAGCACAAATAATGCAATTGATTTATTTAAACAATATGATATAATCATTGATGGCTCTGATAATTTTACAACCAGATATTTAGTTAATGACGCTTGTGTTTTAACTCAAAAACCACTGGTTTACGGAGCCATACAGCAATTTGAAGGACAAGTCGCCGTATTCAATTATAAAAACGGAGCAACTTATCGATGTATCTTTCCGGAAGCTCCGCCTTCAGGGAGTGTCCCGTCTTGTTCCGAAGCAGGTGTTCTAGGTGTTCTGCCCGGAATTATTGGCACAATGCAAGCCAATGAAACTCTAAAAATCATTTTACAAAAAGAAAATGTACTAAGAAATAAACTACTTATTTATAATAGTTTAACATGTAAACAACATATCATAGAATTATCCAGAAATTTTGATCTCAAAAAAATCAATATTAATAATGCAGATGACTTCAAATCTTTTGATTATGAATTTCATTGTGGTATTAAATCAGAGAGTCAAGGTGTTTCTTTTACTGATTTGAAAGATGAAGATTTTATTTTAGATGTTCGTGATCATTGGGAAAGCCCCAAAATAGAACATAGAAAGAACTATCTTCAGATTCCTTTAGACGACCTAGGAGACAAATATGATAAAATCCCGAGAAATAGAACAGTCTTTGTCCTTTGTCAGCGAGGAGGTCGAAGTTTATCTGCAATTCAGTTTTTGAATGATTATTATAATTTTGATAATCTTGTCAACGTTGATGGTGGAATCTTAGGAGAACTTTAAATAAATCATTCCAAAATCATAACTTTACCTCGTGAAACGCATTTTACTTATTCAAACGGCTTTTTTGGGAGATGTCATTTTAGCTACTCCCGTTGTTTCTGAATTACACAGGATTTTTCCCAATGCCAAGATTGATGTTTTAGTAAAAAAAGGAAACGAATCTTTATTAAAAAACAACCCTAAAATACACGCTATTCACGTATTAGATAAAAAGAATGGTAAGTGGAAATCCATCTTTCGATTGATTCGTACTTTCCGAAAAGAAAAATTTGATTTAATCATCAATCTCCATCGATTTTCCAGTTCCGGAATTATAACTGTTCTATCCGGAGGCAAAAAGACCTATGGTTTTGAAAAAAACCCTCTTTCCCGTTTCTATACAAAACGATTCAAGCATGCTATCGGAGATGGAACACATGAAGTAGAACGCAACCTTTCAATTATTCTGGAATTTGGAGCAAAACCTCTTGTTCGCCCCGAATTATACCCGTCTAAAGAAGACAATAAAAAAATAGCATCTTTAATTACAGAGGAATATTATTGTCTTGCTCCCGCTTCTGTTTGGTTTACAAAACAATTGCCTCAACATAAATGGATTGATTTAATCCATCGATTGCCCGATACTGCTATTATTTATCTTCTGGGGGCTCCAAGTGACCATACTTTTTGTGATGAAATGATACGCAAATCCCAATCGAGCAAAAAGATAAAAAATCTTTGTGGCCAGTTGTCTTTGCTTCAATCTGCAGCACTTATGCAAAAAGCAAAAAGAAATTTTGTTAATGACTCGGGGCCTTTACACCTTGCATCTGCAGTAAATGCTCCTGTTACCGCTTTTTTCTGTTCTACGACACCGTCTTTTGGTTTTGGACCTCTCTCAGAAGACAGTCAAATCCTTGAAGTTAAAGATTTAGATTGCAAGCCTTGTGGTTTACATGGACATAAAACTTGTCCTAAAGGTCATTTTAAATGTGGTGAAATTGATTTAAGTCCGATAGGCTAAAACAGTCGTGCTCGCAAAAACATGTCCAAGGTAACAATTGCAGCCATTGATTCGACAATAACAACTGCTCTGGGAACTACACAAGGATCATGTCTTCCTTTCCCTTTTATCCGAATCAATTCTCCTTTGTCAGAAAGCATTTCTTGAGCATTCATTAAAGTAGCAACAGGTTTAAAAGCTACACGAAATTTTACCGGCATACCATTCGTTATCCCCCCTTGAATCCCTCCTGAAAAATTACTTTTCGTAGTGCCATCCTCATTAAATAAATCATTATGTTCACTTCCTCGCATTGTAATACTCGAAAAGCCACTTCCGTATTCAAAACCTTTCACAGCATTAATGGATAACATTGCTTTAGCCAATTCCGCTTGAAATTTATCAAACATCGGCTCTCCCAACCCCGCCGGTAAATTTTGAATAGAACAAAAAACGCTTCCTCCAACTGTATCCCCTTCCGAACGTATTTGCTTTATGTAAGCTTCCATTTGTTCTGCGAGCTCCATATTCGGACATCGAACCTTATTTTTTTCGATAACATTAATATCAACGGGATAGCCCTCTAATTTTAATATTCCTATTTGATCTACATAAGTAATGAAATCAATCCCTTTAGCTTTCAAAATTTGTTTTGCTATCGCTCCCGCAACAACACAAGACGCTGTTGTTCTTGCTGAAGAACGTCCTCCTCCTCTGAAATCTCGAATCCCGTATTTTTTATCATAAGTATAATCGGCATGAGAAGGACGATAAACGTTTTTTAAGTGTTGATAATCTTCTGTTTTTTGATTTTCATTGGGAATTATAAAACCAATGGGAGCTCCCGTAGTTTTACCTTCAAATAGTCCTGATAAAAACTCAACTTTATCTGATTCTTTTCGTTGTGTTGTGATAGAAGATTGTCCCGGTTTTCTACGATTTAATTCCCTTTGAACCTCTTCTAATACGATTGTAAAGCCCGAAGGCACACCGTCAATAACTCCTCCTATCGCTTTCCCATGCGATTCCCCGAAAGTGGTTAAACGAAATATATTTCCAATAGAAGAACTCACCTATTAACAAATCGTTTCTTCGCAAACTTTTAAAATTTCTCTTACCTCCTCTAAAGTTGGAGCTTCGGCATAAGTTCTCAATACAGGTTCTGTTCCCGAAGGTCGAATCATTAACCAGCGTTCATCATCAAAAAAGAACTTATATCCATCTATTGTACCTACTTCCTTAACCTTATATTTTCCAAAACTTTTGTATACTCCGTTTGCGCAGTTTTCTACAATTTTTTGTTTTAAACTATCTGTGATATGTAGATCGTTTCTTTCAAACTTAAAACTTCCTACAATTTCGTAAACTTCTTCAATCAAATCATCTATAGATTTTCCACTTTTTGCCATAAACTCCCAAATTGTTAACCCCATCCAAATTCCATCTCTTTCCGGAATATGTCCTTTAATTGCAATACCTCCTGACTCTTCTCCTCCTACCAAGACATCTTCAGCCACCATAATATCTGCAATATATTTGAATCCTATTTTTACAACTTCCGAAGGAAAACCATAATGCTTGGCCATTTTTTCAATTCGAGGCGTAGAACTAAAAGCTGTTGCTACTTTTCCTTCCATACCTTTATATTTAGCCAAATAATGTATCAACAACAAAATAATATGATGCGAATCTACAAATTCACCTTTCCCATTATATAAGCCTATCCTATCAGCATCTCCGTCTGTTGCCAAAGCACAATCCATATCTCCTCTTTCTTTAATAAACTGTTCAAGTTCTTTTAAATTCTTTGCTATTGGTTCGGGCGCTTGTCCTTTAAACGACGGGTTATGTTCACAGTGTAAAAAATGAATATTAGGCAACAATCGTTTCAATGCATTCTGTCCCGCTCCATACATTGCATCATACGCTAAATTTAATCCTGATTTTTCAATTGCTTCAAGATCAAAATTAGCTCTGGCATGTTCTACATAAAGCGTTTCTAAATCAACGACTTCAACTATATCTTTATTTAATTTTAACAAATCTAATTTCAAAGGATTTTCATTGGGAATCATATCCTCAATTTCTTGCACCTTTGAAGGTGTCAATGGTCCTCCATATTGAGATTTTAATTTATACCCATTGTAACTCGGAGGATTATGACTTGCTGTAATAACAACTCCTAATGAACACCCTAATTTTACTGTGGCCAATGAAACCATTGGAGTAGAAACAAAGCCTTTAGCCATTTTTACGGAAATCCCCGCATTCGAGAAAACTTTTGCGGCTGTTTCAACAAACAATTCTCCGGCAAAACGGCAATCGTGCCCAATCACAACAGAGGGTTCTTTAAAATTCTGTTTCAACCATTCTGCCGTTGCATAACTTACTCTGGCAACATTTTCTACCGTAAAATCTTTTGCAATAATTGCTCTCCAACCATCTGTTCCAAACTTAATCTTCTGCATCTTATTTTTTAAATTCGTTAATTGTTTTTTCAATAATATTAATACAATCCATCAATTGCGCTTCCGTCATCACCAATGGAGGTGCAAATCGAATAATATTCCCATGTGTCGGTTTTGCCAATAAACCGTTATCTTTTAATGCTAAGCATAAATTCCATGCAGTGTCACTATCTTCCGTATCATTAATTACAATTGCATTTAACAAGCCTTTTCCACGCACTTTTAGCACTAAATCCGTTCCTTCTATGATTCGATTCATTTCTTTTCTAAATAATTCTCCCAAGTATTGAGCTTTTTCAGCTAAATTTTCCCTTTTTACAACTTCTAAAGCAGCAACAGCTACCTTTGCAGCAACAGGATTTCCTCCGAAAGTAGAGCCATGTTGCCCGGGTTTAATAACCTCCATAACATCATTATCCGCTAATACAGCAGATACAGGATAAACTCCTCCTGAAATTGCTTTACCTAAAACTAAAATATCCGGCTTTACATTTTCATGATCACAAGCCAATAATTTCCCTGTTCTTGCAATACCTGTTTGTACTTCATCTGCAATGAATAATACATTTTTAGCAGCACATAATTCTTTTGCTTTTGATAAAAAACCTTCGGAAGGCACGTAAACCCCCGCTTCTCCTTGTATCGGTTCAACTAAAAAGCCTGCAACATTCTCTTCCTCCAATGCTCTTTCCAGGGCTTCTAAATCATCATAAGGAATACGGATAAATCCGGGAGTAAACGGTCCGAAGTTCGTTTTTGCTACAGGATCACTTGAAAAGGAAATAATCGTCGTTGTTCTTCCATGGAAGTTGTTTTCACAAACAATAATTTGTGCTTTATTTTCTTCTATTCCTTTCTTTTCATATCCCCATTTTCGGCATAATTTAATTGCTGTTTCTACAGCCTCTGCCCCTGTGTTCATGGGTAATACTTTATCAAAGCCAAAATATTCCGTTACATATTTTTCATAAGGGCCTAAACAATCATTATAAAAAGCTCTTGATGTCAATACCAACGTTTTAGCTTGCTCTACCATCGCCCCTACAATATCAGGATGACAATGACCTTGATTTACAGCAGAATAAGCAGACAAGAAATCATAATACTTTTTTCCTTCTACATCCCAAACGTGAACTCCTTCCCCTTTTGACAATACTACTCCCAAAGGATGGTAATTATGAGCTCCATATCTATCTTCTAACTCTATAAAATCTTTTGATGTTCTTTTTTCAATAATACTCATTGTTCTGCTAATTTTATGATACAATAATTTTCCTCAAAAATACTTTAAGTATATGTAAGAAGCAAAATAAAATTGAATAAAAAACTTTACTGAATTTTTATCTACAAACAAGGAGTTCTAAATCAGTTGAACTTCATTATTTTTTAACAAAACGAAGATGATAATGATTGTATTCTATAAAATAGAACCCTTTTGGTAATTCTTTAACATCTAAAACAATCCGGTTTTCATTTTTGTTGCATGGTATTTTTTTTAATGAAGTTGTTTAAAAACAAGCATTTTAACAAAAATGAAAAGATGAGTAAATATCCGTCATGAATTAAACGCTCTATTAGTTTATTTTTGATCGTAATAATAAATTTGAACAATAATAAAAAGAATCAATAGAAGTCATGTAATAAACATTTATCATTTCCACTTAAAGAAACAATATACCCGCTAAAGTAACAACCTATCTAAAAAGTAACTTAACATTTTTTCAACTTCTATTTCCTTATTCTCTTTTGAGGAAATATCAGTAAGTCTTGGTAAATGACTAGCAAAAAACAACTGATTATTTGTCATTTCAAAAAGATTAGAAGCTAAAGTGCGAGGATATTTAAAGTTTGGATTAACCTCTAGAATAATTGAGGAAATAACTTCTATTAAGTCTTTATAACTTTGAAACATTCCAAAGGAATTTTCTTTATCAATTTCAAAAGTGTGATAAGCTTTTGTTCCTTCAAAAATGACTATCCTATGTAGTTTGCTTTCATCAACAAATTCAACTAAAGAGTTATCCGCAGTTGCAAAGATTAATG
>JALWLM010000161.1 GCA_027084145.1 Crocinitomicaceae bacterium
TTAAGATGATGCATTTTAATAATGAAAAATAATGATCTCTCTATCCATCAATAAACGGTATGTATATCGAATAAAATCCTATTTTTGCATTCGTTTATTAAAATTTATTAATTAACTCTATTTATTAAAAAGAATGAATTTTCACTCCTTAACAATAAAAGATTTATATAAAGAAACGAATGATTCGGTTGTTATATCTTTCGATATTCCTGAACATTTAAAAAAGGATTTCACTTTTTCTGCCGGACAATATGTTACCATTCGCAAAACATTAAACGGAGAAGAAGTGAGAAGAGCCTACTCTATTTGGAAAGCCCCCTATGAGGATGAGATTTCCATTCTTGTCAAAAAAATAGAAAACGGAGTTTTTTCTACTTACGCCAATCAAGAGTTAAAAAAAGGAGACACATTAGAGGTATCCACACCTCAAGGGAATTTTAAATTGATGCCTTCTCAAGGTAAACCTATTGTCTTATTTGCTGCCGGAAGTGGTATTACACCAATCATTTCCATTGTAAAGCAACAATTAAAGGTTAACAATAATAATAAGGTTGTTTTATTTTATGTGAATAAAACAATGGATGACATCATCTTTAAAGATGAATTAGAACAATTACAAAAAGAGAACCCTGATACTTTGGTTGTCCATCACCTATTGACCCGTGAAGAAAATAAAGATCATTTGTTTTCAGGGAGAATTAACAAGCAAAAATGTAAGGAATTTGTAGAAAAAGGAGTTCTTGACTTAAAAGCTGGAGATTACTACATGTGTGGACCGGAGCAAATGATTTTAGAAATCAAGGAATTTTTACTTGACCATAAAGTAAATTCCGATTCTATCCATTTTGAACTTTTCACAAGTTCATCCGAAAACAAAGCTTCAACTGACTTTGTTGACCATGCTTTTGTCACAGTGATACTCGATGATGATGAGTTTGAATTCGAATACAATATTTCCGAGGCTTCTTCTTTATTAGATGCCGGAAACGAACATGGTTTTGATCTGCCTTACTCATGCAAAGGAGGGGTATGTTGCACATGCAAAGCAAAAGTGATTGAAGGTTCTGCTAAGATGATTAAAAATTATGCTTTATCAGAAGAAGAGGTTGCCCAAGGGTATGTTCTTACTTGTCAAACACACCCAACAAGCGAACGCTTGGTTGTTTCTTTCGATGAATAATCAATAAAAATATTATGGGACTTTTTTCAAAATTATTTAAAGGAAAAAAAACAAAAAAAGGATTTTACGAAGTAAAAGTTCTTTCTGTTTCTCCAGCAGGAAATAAAACCGTGAAAGTTGAGTTAGATCTTCTTGATGAAATTAAATCTAATTTCAATTTCAAACCGGGACAATATCTTGATTTCCTTGTAACAATTAATGGAAAAGAATATCGTCGTTCCTACTCTATTTGTTCAGAGAAAAACGAGCCCTTGGCAATCGGTGTTAAAGAAGTAGAAAACGGGACAGTTTCAAAATGGTTTCAAAACGTTTCAGCCGGAGAAAGTTTATTTGTATCTACACCAAAAGGAAATTTTACACTTCCCGAAAACGCAAAAAAGATAGTGAGTATTGCTGCAGGTAGTGGTATTACTCCTATTCTGGCTTTTGCCAAACATATTGAAGGAACAGATGCTGAAATGATATTGTTTTATGGAAATAAAACGGAAAAAGATATTTTATTTAGAGAAGAATTAGAAGCGCTAAAAAACACAAAAACTGTTTATTTTTTAAGCCAAGAAGAAAAAGATTTTGCTAAAAAAGGACGCATCAATAAGGAGAATTTTACAGAAATGATTAAAGCGGATTTAGATATTTTAAAATCCGATGCTTTTATGCTTTGCGGACCGGAAGAAATGGTCTTAGATATCAGTGAAACTTTAAAGGTATTTGGTGTTCAGGAAGAAAAAATAAAATTTGAATTATTTACGCCTCCAACAAGTATGAAAGCTGAAACTATGGAAGACAATACTAATTTCAAAGGAAAAAGTGTTGTTACAATGATTGTTGACGGCGAAGAAATTACTTTTGAAGTAGATGCTAACAAAAATATTCTTGATAAAGCAATTGACGAAGGTGTAGACGCTCCTTATTCTTGTAAAGGAGGGGTCTGTTCAAGTTGTAAAGCTAAAGTATTAGAAGGAAAAGTACACATGAAACTTAACTATACTTTAACGGACAAAGAACTTGAGGAAAATTATATTTTAACTTGTCAAGCATTCCCTCGAAGTGAGAAAATAAAAATCACCTATGACAAACTTGAATAAACATATTGTTGTTATCGGTGCGAGTCGTGGTATTGGAAAAAGTACAGTAGAATTACTTGCTCTGCAAAAAAATGTAACCGTATTTGCATTGTCTCGAAATTTAGAGAGAATGGAAAAATCGTTTTCTCGACTTACTAATGTTCACTGCTTCCATTTTGATTTAGCCAAAGATAATGTCAAGGAACAAGCCTATAAAATATTTAAACAAATAGGACATATTGATTATCTTATTAATAATGCAGGTTATCTTGTTAATAAACCTTTCTTGGAATTAACAAGGAAAGATTTTGAACATTCCTTTCAAATTAACACTATAGGTGCAATTGAAACTGTTCAAACTGCAATTCCTTTTATGAAAAAAGGACATATCGTCAATATTAGTTCAATGGGAGGATTTCAGGGGAGTATGAAATTCCCCGGATTAACTGCTTACTCTTCTTCCAAGGCGGCATTGGTTTGTTTTACTGAAATGTTTGCAGAAGAATACAAGGAAACAGAGATTCAAATGAATTGTCTTTGTTTAGGAGCTGTACAAACAGAAATGTTGGAAGAAGCTTTCCCCGGATACAAAGCGCCATTATCTCCTGAAGAAATGGCTGAATTTATCGTTCTATTCACATTAAATAATTACAAATGGATGAATGGAAAAATTATCCCTGTCAGCTTAAGCAATCCTTGATTTTAAACAAACTTCTTTTCTCTTAGGATTTCAGCCATTTCTTGCTGAAGTTTTTTCGCAGCTTCTCTCACTTGATTAGAAAAATTAGCTCCTTTCCCTGCATAGATAATTCCTCTTGATGAATTCACAAGAAGACCACAATCTTTATTCCAGCCATAACGAACGACCTCTTCCAAAGAACCTCCTTGTGCACCTACTCCGGGCACCAAAAAGAAATAATCTTTTGCTATATGTCTGACTTCTGCAATATGTTCCATTCGAGTTGCTCCAACAACAAACATCATATTTTCAGGAGTTCCCCATTCTTGCGAACATTTTAATACGCGTTGAAAAAGTTTTTCTCCATCAATGCTTTCAATCATCTGAAAATCCTTTGCTCCTTCATTTGAAGTAAGTGCTAAAAGAACCACCCATTTATTTTCAAATTCAAGAAAAGGAAGAACACTGTCACTTCCCATATATGGTGCGACTGTCACTGAATCTGCTTTCAAATAATTAAAAAATGTTTCTGCGTAATAACGAGAAGTGTTGCCAATATCTCCTCTTTTTGCATCTGCAATAGTGAAAATATCTTCAGGAATGTAATCTAATGTCTTTTTTAATGATTCCCAACCTCTTGCTCCATGGCATTCGTAAAAAGCAATATTTGGTTTATACGCTACTGCTAAATCTTTTGTCGCGTCAATGATGGCTTTGTTAAACTCAAAAATCGGATCTTCTTCTTTTAAAAGATGCTCAGGTATTTTATTTAAATCAGGATCTAGCCCTATACATAAAAAAGATCTCTTTTTCTTAATTTGTTCTATTAACTCACCCCTTGTCATAATTCCTCCCCTTTCAGTTTTTGTGCATTTTCCGCCATTTTTAATGCATCTATCATTTCTTGAATATCTCCATTCATAAATGAACTTAAATTATACATGGTCTTATTGATACGATGATCTGTAATTCTGCCTTGCGGATAGTTGTAAGTTCTAATTTTTGCCGATCGATCTCCGGTAGAAACAATAGACTTCCGTTTCTCCGCTCTTTCCGCCTGCATCTTGTCAAGTTCTATTTGATATAATTTTGAACGAAGCATTGACAATGCTTTTTCATAATTTTTATGCTGTGAACGACCATCTTGACACTCTGCCACAATCCCGGTAGGAATATGAGTTAGACGAACTGCAGATTCCGTTTTATTGACATGTTGTCCTCCGGCTCCCGATGCTCGATAAGTATCTTTTCGTACATCCGCCATATTAAGATCAAAATCAACATCCTCTACTTCGGGGAGTACTGCTACTGTAATTGCAGAGGTATGAACTCGTCCTTGTGATTCTGTTTCGGGAACACGTTGAACACGATG
The DNA here is from genome assembly GCA_027084145.1 of Crocinitomicaceae bacterium. Classification (GTDB taxonomy): domain Bacteria; phylum Bacteroidota; class Bacteroidia; order Flavobacteriales_D; family Crocinitomicaceae; genus UBA4466. Next base: position 4,296 of record JALWLM010000161.1, read on the forward strand.
TACTCCGGATTCAAATTTTAATTCTCCATACGCTGCGGGAGCATTGATACTCATTGAAATCTCCTTATAACCTTTTACGGAACCTTCATTAGAGTTGATCACCTCATATGGCCAACCTTTTTCTTTAAAATACATTGTGTACATACGAAAAATGTCTTCCACAAAGATACAGGCTTCATCTCCCCCTGTTCCTGCTCTAATTTCCATAATAGCACTCTTCTCATCTTCCGGATCTTTGGGAATCAACATCAGTTTGATCTCCTCTTCTAATAACGGTCTTTTTTTCTCCAATTCATCAATTTCTGCTTTAGCCATCTCCCTCATTTCCGGGTCTGATTCTTCTTTCAACAATTCTTTGGAGCTTTCCAGATTATCCAATAAACTTTTATATTCTTTATAAACTTTTATAAGTTCTTCTAAATCCTTGTATTCTTTATTTAATTTCACGTATCTTTTCATATCCGCGATAATTTCAGGGTCGACAATTAGTTTGCTAACCTCCTGAAATCGAATATGAATATCTTCTAATTTCTCCAGTAAACTACTCATACTACTTTATTAATATTCAAAAACTCCGTAAGGAGAAATAATACTTAATTTTTTTCCTTGATACTTTTCTACCCTTCCTACAATTCTTGCATCCACATTAAACGATTTTGATATTTCGATAATCTCGTCTGCTATTTCTTTTGGAACATACAATTCCATTCGGTGTCCCATATTGAAGACTTTATACATCTCTTTCCAATCTGTTTTTGATTCTTCTTGAATCATCTTAAACAATGGTGGAATTGGAAATAAGTTATCTTTAATCACGTGCACATTATCTACAAAATGTAAAACTTTTGTTTGTGCCCCTCCCGAGCAATGCACCATCCCGTGAATTTTCTTTCTGTGCTTTTCTAATATTTTTTGAATAATTGGAGCATACGTTCTTGTTGGAGACAAAACAAGCTTCCCAGCATCTAAAGGTGTTTCAGTGTCATCTGTTAATAATTTCGTACCCATATAAACTAAATCATCAGGTACTTTTGCATCAAAACTTTCGGGGTATTTTTTAGCAAGAATTTTATGAAAAACATCATGTCGTGCGGAAGTCAAACCGTTACTTCCCATTCCCCCGTTATATTCTTTCTCATAAGTTGCCTGACCAAAGGAAGACAAACCGACAATCACATCTCCGTCTTGAATTCGATGATTAGAAATGACCTCTTCTCTTTTTATTCTTGCTACAACCGTAGAATCAACAATAATGGTTCTAACCAAATCTCCTACATCTGCAGTTTCCCCACCCGTAGAAATAATCCCTATACCGTGTTCTCTCAGCTCTTTTAACAATTCTTCTGTTCCATTAATAATTGCAGAAATAACCTCTCCAGGAATCAAATTTTTATTTCTCCCTATTGTAGATGACAAGAGGATTCTATCAGTAACTCCCACACACAACAAATCATCTATATTCATTATCAATGCATCTTGAGCAATTCCTTTCCAAACAGATAAATCTCCCGTTTCTTTCCAATACATATAAGCTAATGATGATTTTGTTCCTGCTCCATCGGCATGCATTACAATACAGTATTCTTCATTTCCGGTAAGAGAATCCGGAACAATTTTACAAAAGGCTTTTGGAAATAAACCTTTATCTAGATTTTTAATGGCATTATGAACATCTTCTTTCCCTGCGGAAACACCTCTAAGATTGTATTTTGTATCAGACATAAATTATATAAATAAGGTCACAAAGGTATAAAATATCAAAAAAAGTCAGCCTAAAATAATGTTTCATTCATTATAACGGTCTCCACAACTTTTGGCAAATAACTGTGCTCTAGAATTCTGATTTTCTTTTCTATCGAAAACAACGTGTCTTCCTCCTCAATACTACAATGAAATTGTGCTATAATTTGACCTTTATCGAATACTTCATTCACAAAATGAATTGTAATTCCCGATTCTCTTTCTTTACTTTCAAGAACTGCTTTATGTACATTAGTTCCGTACATACCTTTCCCTCCATATTTTGGTAATAATGACGGATGAAGATTAATCATCTTTTTCGGATATTCATCAATCAATTTTTTGGGGATCAATCTTAAATAACCTGCTAAAACAATGTAATCAATCTCTTCTTTTCTGCACAATTCAACTAAAAAAGAACCATCAGACACTTGCTGATTACTAAAACAATAGGTTTTAATTCCCAACTTTTTGGCACTATCTAGCACTTTAGCACTTTCATTATTGCTTAATACAAAATGAACTTTAGCATTTAAGTTATCCGAGAAATAACGAATTAAGTTCATTGCATTTGAACCTGTTCCCGAGGCAAATACTGCTATTTTTTTCATAGATACAAAAATAGAAAAGTATTCACCATTTAAAAGCAACCCTTTATAAATCTTATATTTTTAATCATTTTAAAGAGATAAAAAAAGAATTATTCCGCCCAAATTCTTGCATTTTTAGATATTTGTAGCTTTATTTGCGCCATAATAACCATTAAAAAGTAGAAAAATGTCTGATATTAAAGAAAAAGTAGTAACTATCATTGTAGATAAGTTAGGAGTTGAAGAAAATGAAGTTACAAATGAAGCTAGCTTCACAAATGATTTAGGAGCTGATTCTTTAGATACAGTGGAACTAATCATGGAATTTGAAAAAGAATTCAATATTTCTATTCCTGATGAAGAAGCTGAAAAAATTCAAACAGTAGGAGACGCAGTTTCTTACATTGAGAAAAACGTATAAGAATCGCAAGTTGAACCAAAACGCTTAAAATGGAGCTTAAAAGAGTTGTTATTACCGGTTTAGGAGCGCTAACTCCAATAGGAAACAATGTGAATGAATATTGGAAATCCCTCAAAGAGGGAATTAGCGGAGCAGCACCCATTACCCATTTTGATGCGTCAAAGTTCAAAACGCAATTCGCTTGTGAAATCAAAAATTTTGATGTCAAAGAGCACCTAGATCGTAAAGAAGCTAGAAAACAAGATTTATTTACCCAATATGCCATGGTTTCCTCTTCGGAAGCTATGGCGGATTCGGGATTGCTCGATTCAAATCCAAGCCTAGATAAAATCGGAGTTATTTGGGGATCCGGAATAGGGGGATTAAAAACATTTCAAGACGAATGTAAAATTTTTTTTGAAGGTGATGGAACTCCTCGTTTCAACCCTTTCTTTATCCCGAAAATGATTGCAGACATTGCAGCAGGACAAATCTCTATAAAATATGGATTTCGAGGACCTAATTATGTCACTGTTTCCGCATGTGCCTCTGCTACAAATGCAATGATTGATGCTTACAATTATATCCGGTTAGGGAAAGCTAATGCCATTGTAACCGGTGGTTCTGAAGCTGCAATCAATGAATCGGGAGTCGGTGGTTTTAATGCACTTAAAGCTCTTTCTACAAGAAACGATGACCCTAAGACCGCTTCTCGCCCTTTTGATGCTGAGAGAGATGGTTTTGTTTTGGGAGAAGGTTCCGGAGCTTTGATTTTTGAAGAATATGAGCATGCTAAAAAACGTGGAGCTAAAATTTATGCAGAGGTAATCGGAGGTGGAATGTCCGGAGATGCTTACCATATGACTGCTCCTCACCCTGAAGGCGCAGGTGCTATTAACACAATGATAGCCGCTTTGGAAGACGCTAATATTAACCCTTCCGATGTCGATTACATCAATGTGCACGGAACATCCACACCTCTTGGAGATATCGCTGAAACAAAAGCTATTCAATCTGTTTTTGGAGATCACGCATACAAGTTGAATATCAGCTCAACAAAATCAATGACAGGGCACTTACTAGGTGCAGCAGGAGCTATCGAAGCTATCGCATCTGTGATGGCTATTCAAAATGACATTGTTCCTCCAACAATTAACCATTTTGTTGATGATGAAAATCTTGACCCAAGATTAAACTTTACTTTTAACAAAGCTCAAGAACGCACAGTCAATATTGCTCTATCCAATACCTTTGGCTTTGGAGGACATAACACGACTGTTATATTTAAAAAATACTCATAAGACTATTGTGTGTTTAGATTATTTTCTTTCTCAAAGAAAAATAAAACAAAACAAGATAGAAAATTAATTTCTTTTATCTTTCGAAACTTTGGATATTCTCCAACAGACCTTACTCTGTTTAAGAAAGCTCTTACGCACAAGTCTTTTTATGAAAACAAAGAATCTAATGAGCGCCTTGAATTTTTGGGTGACACCGTAATCGATTTAATTGTCGCTGACTTTTTATTCTTTAAATTCCCCAACAAAAATGAAGGCGAGTTGACAAAAATTAAATCTAAAATCGTTAGCCGAAGACATCTTTCTATCATAGGAAAAAACATGAATATCCGTTCTGTACTTTTATACCACAAAGGACGCCGAATCAATTTATCAACACTTGAAGGAAATGCTTTCGAAGCAATAATTGGCGCTATATATATTGACGGAGGCTTTCTTCAAGCTAAACATTCTGTTCTACACGTTTTTAAGAAATATACCGACCTTCAAAAAGTACTCCACGAAGAAATTGATTTTAAATCTCAATTAATTATTTGGGGACAAAAAAACAAACTTTCCTTATCTTTTGAGGTTATCAAAGAAGAAAAGAAAGATGATCAAAATATTTATACCGTTGTTACAATTATTAATGGGAAAGAATTAGGAAGAGGTACAGGGTCATCCAAAAAGAAAGCAGAACAAATAGCTGCTAAAGAAACCATTGAATTATTAGGATAAAAAAAAGCCTCTTCATCTGAAGAGGCTTCATTCTTTTTATTTTATTTCTTTTTCTCAAATGTTAATGTCGTTTGCTCCTCTTCTTCATCTCCATCTTGGTCAATGGTCTTAGAAATTTTAATCACCATTTCTTTCTTTGTCAATCGTTCAAGTTTTAAAGTTTTCGTTTGTTCATTATTAGCTGTTGAAAATAAACCAGAAGATCCAAATCCTCCGGTAATTATTATATTTGTGGCATCGATAGGACTCTCTTCATGAATAGATGTTGGAGATAAAATAATCGCTTCTTTATTTTTAAGATCCCCCTCTTTACTCTTACCTAAAAAAGTCCAATTTCCTTTTTCAGTCTTTCTATAAAAACTTCCTGTGCTAGGATCTACAATATCTATTTTTTCTTCATAGCTCCCTTTCTTATTAAAGGTGATTTGATAAGTAAAATCTAATTTATATGTTCCATTAGCATTTGTAACAGTCAGAGTACTACCGTTAAATACAGCTGTTTCCACTGAGGTTCCAGTACTATTTGTAGTTGTCACTTTACTCTCCATATTTGACAGTTGCCAGTCTCCTTTTAATCTGGCTTTTCTTGTTAGGAGAGAAACAAATGGGTCATTTTCCCCTTTTTTGAAACAAGAATTTAATCCTGTTAACATTATCACAGAAATAATAATAAAACTAATTGCTCTTTTCATAATCTTTCATTTTAGGTTTTATTCAAAGGTAAAACATAAAAACAAAACATACAATTTTTTTTTTATTTCTATCTTTGCTTAAAAATAATTTTTATGCTCGGTCTCAAATTACCTACGGACCCTAGATGGGTAAAGTTAGTAGAATCTAACATTGAAGAAATTCTTACCGATCATGCTTGGTGTGAACAAAAAGCTGCTACTAATGCAATAAATATCATTGTTAACAATTCTGAAAAAGAAGAGCTCGTTACGGAAATGCTCGCCCTTGCCAGAGAAGAATTAGAACACTTTGAACAAGTACACCAAAAAATCAAGGAGCGGGGTTTTAAATTAGGACGTGAGCGAAAAGATTGCTACGTCAATGATTTAGCGAAATTTATCAAGAAAGGTGGAAGCAGAGAACAAGGGCTAATTGAACGTCTTTTATTTGCAGCAATGATAGAAGCCCGAAGTTGCGAACGGTTTAAAGTCCTTACGGAAAATGTAAAAGATCCTGATCTCGTTGAGTTTTATAGAGAATTAATGATTAGTGAAGCAGGGCATTATACACTTTTCATTAAGCTTGCAAAAAAATACGCTCCTGAAGGACTTGACGTTGACAAGCGCTGGAAAGAATGGCTGGAATATGAAGCGGAAATCATACAAAAATACGGAAAAGAAGAAACCGTTCATGGATAATTCCAAAAACAAAAAGCTAATTGTTATAGATAATTACGATTCATTTACCTACAATCTGGTTCATTATGTCGAAGCAATAACAAACAACACTCCTGTAGTGGTCAAAAATGATCAGATAACAATTAACGACATCAAATCATTTGATAAAATTATTTTATCTCCCGGTCCCGGACTTCCCAGCAATGCAGGAATTTTAAAAGAAGTCATCAAAGAATTCGCTTCTACTAAAAAAATACTGGGGGTATGTCTTGGAATGCAAGCAATCGCTGAGGTATTTGGTGCTTCTATTTTCAATTTAAACCAAGTATTTCACGGAGTTGCATCATCAATTCAAGTCACCCAACCTTCTTCTACCCTATTTAAAGGATTACCTGAATTCCTTACTGTTGGCAGATATCATAGCTGGGGTGTGAAAACCTCGACCATTCCGCATGATTTAGAAGTTACATCTATTGATGAAAACGGTCTTCCAATGTCATTACAACATTCAAAATACGAAGTTTACGGGGTGCAGTTCCACCCTGAATCTATTCTAACAGAAAAAGGAATAGAAATCATCCGAAATTTCCTGTCACTTTAGGATATACTCTTAAATATAGGAACAGTAGAACACGGTTCACCATACATAATCGACTTTACCAAGGGTTGTAAAACTTTAATTAATTCAGTCATTGCCAATTCAGGGAAAGAAAGCGTTGAACAACCTTTAATAATCACTCTTTTATCTTTAAAATCTTCAAGAGGCATTCTATGAATTTTTTCCAAAATCAACATCCTTTCCAAATCTAACTCCTTTCCAAAAACAAAATTCGAAGTAAAAATATTTAAGCTTGAAGCAATCAACATATAAGCCCAAGTAGGAACAATCGCATCTGTAGAACAATGAATAAATACTGCTTTATCCTCATAGAATGTCCAATCATGTTTTTTTATCCAATCCCTAAACTCTTTCTCTTTTAAAACCAATCCTTTCCATAATAAGTTTGCTAAATCTATCTCTACAAATTCTTTATCAGGTTTAAAATCTGCTAAATCTAAAGTGATTAATCCACTATTCTTAACTCTATTTACAATCTCATCCATACTCCAAAAATACAAAGTTTAAAGATAGTTCTACCTCAATAACATGTAAAAACTTTAATAACGGTTTGCTCATAACAAAAATAAACATTACCTTTGTACCGTATTATCAACCAGATAATGGTTTATACAAAAAAAGAGGGGGCGAAAAGTCCCCTCTTTTAGTAAAAAAGATTATGATTAGTCAAAAAAAAGTCGAAGAATTAGTTTTGCAGCGAATCCAAGAGTTGGATAACGGGATTTTTATTGTAGAGATCTCTGTTAATCAAGGGAATGTGATTCATGTGGAAATTGACAAACATGAAGGTTTTGTATCAATTAACGATTGTATGTCTATCTCTAGAAATGTAGAACATAACTTAGATAGAGAAGTAGAGGATTTTGAAATAAATGTTTCTTCCTCGGGACTTGATAAAGGGCTTCGGATATTACCACAATATGTTAAAAACATAGGTAAAAAAGTTAAAGTCAAATTGAATAACGGAAAAAAAATTGAAGGGAAACTAACTGATGCTAACAAAGAAGCAATCACACTTCAAACAACAAGAAAAGAACGTATAGAAGGAAAAAAGAAAAAAGAAACCATTGTTGAGGATATAAATCTTCCAATGTCTGATATAAAAGAAACAAAAATTGTTATTTCATTTAAATAAAAACAACTATGAACAGTTTAGAATTAATAGAATCTTTTTCGGAGTTCAAGGAACTGAAAAACATTGACAAGCAAACGATGCAGTCAATTTTAGAGGACGTATTCCGAGCTATGCTCAAAAAAAAGTTCAACACAGACGAACATATTGACATCATCGTAAATATAGATAAAGGTGATGTTCAGATTTTCATCAATAAAGAAATTGTAGATGATGGAGAGGTAGAAGATCCTAATACTGAAATCGCCTATTCTGACGCTATAAAAATTGATGAAGATTTTGAAATAGGAGAAGAAGTTATTGAAGAATTTAAATTCTCAGACTTTGGACGAAGAAATATTCTTTCCCTTAGGCAAAATCTCAAATCCAGAATATTAGAATTAGAAAAAGACCATATTTACAAAATTTATAAAGATAAAATAGGTACGATTGTCTCCGGAGAGGTTTACCAAGTATGGAAGAAAGAGATCTTAGTGCTTGATGATGAAGGAAACGAGCTTATACTTCCAAAATCAGAACAAATACCGGGAGATTACTTCAAAAAAGGAGAAACTGTTCGAGCCATCGTCTATAAAGTAGATATGCGAAACAGTAGCCCTGTAATTATTCTTTCTCGAACAGCAGAGGAATTCCTAGGGGCCTTATTTGAACTAGAAGTTCCTGAAGTCTTTGATGGATTAATTACGATTAAGAAAATTGTTAGAGAACCGGGAGAAAGAGCTAAAGTTGCAGTAGAGTCATACGATGACAGAATAGACCCTGTTGGAGCTTGTGTCGGAATGAAAGGATCTAGAATCCATGGTATCGTCAGAGAATTAAGAAATGAAAATATTGATGTCATTAACTACACCACTAATCCTCAATTATTTATTCAACGGGCTCTTTCCCCTGCGAAAGTTTCCAGCATAGAAATTAATGAAGAAGAAAAGAAAGCAAAAGTATATCTTAAACCTGATCAAGTTTCTTTAGCAATAGGAAAAGGAGGAAGTAATATTCGTCTTGCCGGTAAATTAACAGGGTATGAATTGGATGTATATAGAGAAGGTGAAGTTGATATTGAAGACGTTGATTTAGATGAGTTTGTAGATGAAATTGACGAGTGGATTATCGATGAATTAAAAGCAATAGGATGTGACACCGCTAAATCTGTTCTTGAATTAGATATAGAAGATCTTATTCGAAGAACAGACCTGGAAGAAGAAACAATTAAAGAAGTATTTAAAATTTTACAAGAAGAATTTGAATAAAATTGAAGTAAAATCTATATCTTTAACTAATTAAATTTAAGAATTTTTAAAAGCAAAAACGCTTTATGGCTAAAACAGCTAGATTAGCAAAAACAGCAGCAAGTCTGAATATCTCCATGGATACGGCTATTGACTTTTTAAAGTCAAAGAACATGGATATTGACAATCCTAATCCGAATTCAAAATTAACTCCCGAACAACTGGAGTTACTCAACCAAGAGTTTCTTAAAGATAAAAAACTTAAAGAAGAAACTAAATCTACATCTGTCCAAAAAGAGGAGAAAAAGACAATTAGTCTAAAAAAGGAAGAAAAAGAGGAAAAACAGATTCAGGTTGAAGAGAAAGAAATTGTTCTAGAAGAAAAGGAAGAAGAAACAGTCCCTCCGATTGAAGAAAAGTCCGAACATACTGTAAAAGAAGAAAAAGAGAAATCTGAAGGAAAAGTTAATATTCCGGGAGTAAAGGTGGTTGATAAAATTGATTTAGATAAACTAAATCTTAAAACAAAACCATCTAAAAAGAAGAAAGACGAATCAAAAGAAACTCCTAAAAAAGAAGAGGAAGTTATAGGAAATGTTAAACCGGAAACAACTGATAATAGTGAAGAAATAAAACTTCAAAAACAAGATGAAGAAGTTTCTAAAACTGAAACTATCAAGGCTAAATCTGAAAAACTAAAAGGGGTTACAGTTACAAGAAAAATTGAACTCCCTGTCGACAGTGAAAAAGAAAGGAAAAAAGAAAAAAGAAAAAGAAAAAGAGTTCGTAAAGTTGACATAAACAAACATGTAGATAAAACAAAACCCACTAAGAAAAAGAAAAAGCAAGAACAGAAAACCGAAATTTCTGAGGAAGAAATCCAAAGACAAATTAAAGAAACATTAACACGTCTTTCCGGTAAAGGTAAATCCAAAGGAGCAAAATTAAGAAGAGCTAAAAGAGATAGCATTGCTCAAAAACGAATGGAAGAAGAAGCATTTGCTCAACTTGAAGAAAAAATACTCAAGATTACCGAATTTGTTACAGTTTCCGAGTTGGCTTCAATGATGAATGTAAATGCTACTGATGTTATCGGTGCATGTATGACACTAGGAATATTTGCATCTATCAATCAGCGACTCGATGCAGAAACCATCCAGCTAATAGCAGATGAATACGGTTATGATGTTGAATTCATTAGTGCTGAAATACAAGAAGCTATTCCGGAAGAAGAAGATAGAGAGGAAGATCTTGTACCAAGACCTCCTATTGTTACTGTAATGGGACATGTTGATCACGGTAAAACCTCTTTGTTAGATAGAATTAGAAATGCTAATGTTACAGAAAAAGAAGCCGGAGGTATCACACAGCACATTGGAGCATATAGTGTTACATTGAAAAGCGGTGATCGATTAACATTTTTAGATACTCCGGGTCACGAAGCCTTTACTGCAATGCGTGCAAGAGGGGCTCAGGTTACTGATATCGCAGTAATTATTATCGCTGCCGATGACAGTGTCATGCCTCAAACAAAAGAAGCTATTGCTCACGCACAAGCAGCAGAAGTTCCTATGATTTTTGCAATCAATAAAATTGACGTTCCCGGAGCGAATCCTGACAAAATTAAAGAACAGTTATCGGCAATGAATATTCTTGTTGAAGACTGGGGTGGAAAATATCAATGTCAAGAAATCTCTGCTAAAAAAGGAGTTGGTATTGATGATTTGTTAGAGAAAATTATCCTAGAAGCAGAAATCCTAGAATTGAAAGCGAATCCTAACAGAAGGGCAAAAGGAACAGTTATAGAAGCTTCTCTAGATAAAGGAAAAGGATACGTGACTAATATGCTTGTTCAAACAGGAACTCTAAAAATAGGTGATAATGTTCTTGTAGGTAGAAATTACGGAAAAGTAAAAGCCATGGTCAATGAACATGGACAAAGGGTAAAAGAAGCAGGACCCTCAACACCGGTATCTGTATTAGGGATTAATGGGGCTCCCTCTGCCGGTGATATTTTCCATATCATGGAAGATGAAAAAGAAGCTAAAAAAATCGCCACAAAACGAGAACAACTATACAGAGAACAGGGTCTAAGAACTAAAAAACATCTTACTCTTGATGAAATCGGTCGAAGACTTGCCATTGGAGACTTTAAAGAACTAAACCTTATTATCAAAGGGGACGTGGATGGTTCTATTGAAGCAATTTCAGATGCGCTATTAAAACTTTCTACGGAACAAATTCAAGTAAATATCATACATAAAGCTGTCGGAGCTATTTCAGAAGCTGATGTCCACCTAGCTTCTGCATCTGACGCTATTATTATCGGATTCCAAGTTCGTCCTTCTGCTAACGTGAAAAAGTTGGCAGAACAAGAACAAATCGATATCCGTTTATATTCTGTCATCTATAAAGTAATAGATGAAGTTAAAGAAGCGATGGAAGGAATGCTTTCACCGAACATTGAAGAAAAGGTTATTGGTACTGCTGAAGTCAGAGAAACATTCCATATTTCAAAAGTGGGAACAATTGCCGGATGCTTTGTTACAAGTGGTCTTATTAAACGAACTTCTAACATTAGAGTTATACGTGATGGTATTGTTGTTCACACAGGAAAACTAGGATCTTTAAAACGATTTAAAGATGATGTGAAAGAAGTGAAAAACAATTATGAATGCGGATTAAACATCGAAGGGTTTAACGATATTCAAGTTGGTGATGTCATTGAAGCTTTTGAAGAAGTTGAAGTTGCTAAAAAATTATAAATACTAAAAGGGAATAAAATGGAAAATGTGATCATAGCGGCAATAGGAATGCCACAAATCATTTTAATTTTGATTATCGTACTTTTACTTTTTGGAGGTAAAAAGATACCTGAATTAATGAAAGGTCTTGGTAAAGGTGTCAAAGAATTCAAAGACGCTGCTGGGACTAATGAAGATGAAGAAGCTAAAAACAAAGACGACGAAAAATAAATATACATGTATCGGACTTTTAGGGATGTAAAAAAAGCCCTTTCTTCGGGAAAATCTGTTCAAGATATACTTGAACATTATTTTTCTGAAATAGAAAAAAACAAATCTCTAAATGCATTTTTAGAAGTTTTCTATGACTCCGCAAGGAAACAAGCTGAAGTTGTTGATAAAAAAATTAAAAAGGGTAAAGCAGGCAAATTAGCGGGGATGATTGTCGGGATAAAAGACAATTTATGCTACAGAGATCACAAAGTTTCAGCTGCATCTAAAATCTTAGAAAATTTCACTTCTTTATATACAGCTACTGCAGTTCAACGCCTTATCGATGAAGACGCAATCATTATCGGACGTCTGAATTGTGACGAATTTGCAATGGGAAGTTCTAATGAAAATTCCGCATTCGAACCTGTTTTAAATAATTTAAATCCGGAATATGTTCCGGGAGGATCTTCCGGTGGTTCAGCAGTTGCTGTATCTGCAGGATTATGTACAGCATCACTAGGAAGCGATACAGGAGGTTCTATCCGTCAACCTGCAAGTTTTACTAATACCATTGGACTAAAACCAACTTATGGAAGAATAAGTAGATATGGGTTAATTGCCTACGCTTCTTCGTTTGATCAAATAGGTCCTTTTACAAACTCCATTGAAGACGCTGCTCTTTTACTGGAAGTAATGGCCGGAAAAGATGAATTTGATGCTACGGTTTCTTCCAAAGAGAAAGATAATTACAGCCAAAGAGAGACACCTTCGAGACTTAAAATAGCTATTTTAAAAGAAGCTTTTAATGCAGAAGGTTTAGATTCTGAAATAAAATCTACAATTCAAAAGACCTTATTATTACTTCAAGAACAAGGGCACTTTGTAGAGGAAGTTTCTTTTCCTTATTTAGATTACATGGTTCCAACATATTATGTGTTATCCACAGCTGAAGCATCTTCTAACTTAGCAAGATTTGATGGAGTTCATTATGGATATCGAAGCCCAAATGCTGTAGGAATTGAAGATACTTATAAAAAAACCAGAAGCGAAGGGTTTGGACGAGAAGTAAAAAGACGAATCATGGCAGGAACATTTGTTCTTTCTCATGGATATTATGACGCTTATTACTCAAAAGGACAAAAAGTAAGGAGGGTACTACAGGAAAAAACAAATGAAATATTTAATGAATATGATGTTGTTATTCTGCCAACTACACCTAGCACAGCATTTAAAATCAATGAAGTAAAAGATCCTATATCAATGTATTTGCAAGACATTTATACGGTACATGCCAATTTAACCGGTAATCCGGCCATATCAATTCCGGCAGGAAAACATTCTAACGGCATGCCTTTCGGTTTACAAATCATTGCAAATCATTTTGAAGAAAAAAGACTTTTTGATGTAGCAGAGCATATCTTAAACTTAACACAACTAAATTAAATGAGAATACTTCTGTTTTCCTTATTCATTTTCACTTTTAATCTGTCATACAGTCAAAATGATTCTATTGAAAATGCTCGTATGATTCGAGTCATTGAAGAAAGTTTAGATTTTTTTTACCAAGAAAATAACAGCAACAATCAAAACTATGATTCTATCATTAAAGCTTTAAATTATCATTCGGACTCTGTTCCTAAGTTCTCTAATGAAGAATACTGTCAAAGACTTAAAATAATGGATGAGATGAGTCCTTTTGATTATGTCTGCAATGAACATACTCTGTCTACAATCCGCTTTTTCAATGAAAAAAGAAGAGGTTTTATCCGTGTTGTTTTGGGCCGGTCTGAACTTTATTTTGATCTTTTTGAAAGAAAACTTGATGAATATAATCTTCCGGAAGAATTAAAATATTTAGCAGTCATAGAAAGTGGTTTACGTCCTCAAGTGCGTTCAAGAGCCGGAGCAAAAGGTTTATGGCAATTCATGTATAAAACAGGAAGAATGTACGGATTGAAACAAAACTCCTACATTGATGAACGAATGGATCCTGAAAAAGCAACAGATGCTGCTTGTCGATATTTGAAAAAACTTCATGAAATATACAATGATTGGAGTCTTGCCCTTGCTGCCTATAATGCAGGACCGGGAAATGTCAATAAAGCAATCCGTCGTTCAGGAAACAAATTAAATTATTGGGAAATTCGCCCTTTCCTTCCTAGAGAAACAAGAGGATATGTACCTAATTTTATTGCGGCCTCCTATATGATGAAGCATCATGCTCTACACAACATCAAACCTGTTGAGGCTACCGTCAAGTATAGCCAACTGGACACTTTGTGCCTGAAAAAAGGAGTGCATTTTGAAACAATTGCTGAACTTCTTCAATTCAAAATTGAAGATATTCGGACTCTCAATCCCATTTATAAAATGGATTATATTCCTAAAGGAGTAAACCAACCTTATTGCGTTACACTCCCACTCTTGGAAATAGGAAAACTCGTAGCTCTTGAAGATAGCTTGTATCGATTCGAATCACATAAATATGAAGTCCCTACCCCTCCTATACCGACAACAAATACCACAACAACTAAAACACCGCCTGTCAACCCATCAAAAACATATTACGTTTATCACAAAGTTCGGGCAGGAGAAACATTGGGAAGCATTGCCGAAAAATACAAAACAACTGTATCAAATATTAAAAGACTAAATGGTCTTCGATCATCTAGAATTTATGTTGGACAACGATTAAAAGTTAAAAAAACAAGTACACCGGTTAGAAATAATACAAATGCAACTTCAAAAAAATATTATACCGTAAGGAAAGGTGATACTTTCAGTAAAATTGCAAGAAGATACGGGAAAACTCAAACACAATTAAAACGTTTGAACCCCGGAATCAATATCAATCGTTTAAAAATAGGACAAAAAATCAGGATTCGATAGTTTTGCTCGATTTTTGTATCTCTTCATACAAAATATAACCATGAAACCTTTATTCTTTTTTATTGCTTTTCTACTTTTTTTGACAGCTTGTGAAACCGGAAGAAAACTGAATCCGGCATTGCAAGTAACCGGAAAAGTAGGAGAAATCCAAGTGGTCTGTGAAAAATCCGTATGGGAAGGTCCCATTAAAAATGTTTTGGACTCAACACTTGTCCAATATATCTTACCCTATATTCCCGATGTACCGACATTCCAATTGATTCACAAAACACCTCGTTTATTTACTCAAGGAGTAAGACGACATCGAAATATTTTATTCTTAAAAATAGACCCTAAACATCAAGGTAATGGCAAAATTACGCAACAAAAAGATGTTTGGGCAAAGGGACAACTTGTATTTACTGTTGTTGCAAAAGATTACAACCAGCTCATAAAGACTTGTGCTGAAGGGCTTCCTAAAGTACATGATATCTTTGATGAATACTCTTGGAAAAGAATTCTCAAATATTTTTCTCACAATAAACGAACATCGGTTCATAAAAAAATCAATCAAAACTTCGGTATTGATATTGTGTTACCTGCAAGATCCCGATTAGTCACCTCCAAAAAGAACTTTTTTAGAATAGAATTCCCTCCTGCTTCCCGCCCTATTGAGTTTGTCGGAAAAAACATGCAAGATCCGGGAACCATTCTCTATGGTGTAATGATTTATCAATACGATTTCATTGATTCTTCTCAATTTGAACTTAAAAATCTATTGCAAGCAAGAGATACAATGCTGAAATACAATGTTCCTCATGAAATTGAAGGCATGTATATGGGAACACAATATAATCCTATTGTTTACCCTATTATTGAAAGAGCAACTTCTTTTGACGGAAAGATAGAAGGCTATGATATTCGAGGAATGTTCCAATTTATAGGTCCTAAATTTGGTACGGGAGGCGCATTTTGGGAATTTCATTTTAGACATCCTAAACGGAATAAAATAATATGTATCAGCGGATATGTTGATGCTCCTCCAACGACCACATGGACACATCCTTTAAGAGAAGTTCAAGCCGTCTTAAAAAGTGTTAAAATAATAAAATGAAAATTTCAGCTGCCATCATTACACTGAATGAGGAACGAAACATCAAAAGGTGTATTGAATCTTTAATGGATGTTGCAGATGAGATTATTGTATTAGATGCCTTCTCAATAGATAACACAAAAGAAATTTGTGAAAATGCAGGCGTTCGTTTTTTTCAAAAAGAATGGATGGGATATTCTGCAAGTAAAAATTATCTTAACTCACTTGCTCAACATGAATATATTCTTTCATTAGATGCAGATGAGGCATTAGACTCGACATTAAAAAATGAAATTTTAAAGCTCAAAAATGAGTCAAATCCACAAGTCTATAGTTTTAACAGATTAACAAACTATTGCGGAACTTGGATTAAACATTCCGGGTGGTATCCGGATATAAAAATCAGACTTTTTCCTAAAGAGGGTTCCTATTGGGACGGTGAATTTGTTCATGAGGAATTAAGATATCCTGAAAATTTAAAAGTAATTCAACTTAAAGGACATCTACTTCACTACTCCTACTACAATTACAAAGAACATAGAGAAAGGGCTGACAAATACTCCAGACTCACTGCTTTAAAAATGCACAAGAAAGGTAAAAAATGCTCATGGATAAAACCTTACCTTAGCGGTATTGCCAGATTTATTGGTATGTTTCTTATTAAAAGAGGTTTTTTAGACGGGTATAAGGGATTTAAAATTGCACTCATTAGTGCTCAATCAAATATTTTTAAATACAAAGAGCTCATTCGTTTGAATCATGAATCTAAACGGTAAAAAAATCATCATCAGTCGTACGGATAGTATTGGTGACGTTATGTTGACTTTACCTATTTGCTCATGGATAAAAGAACAATTCCCATCATCTACTATTATTTTTTTAGGGAAAACTTATACAGAACCTATTGTTTCAGAGTATAAATCCGTAGATAAATTTATTGATTGGAACACCATTCAATCAATGGAAGAACAAAAACAAATAGTATTTTTTAAAAAATTGAATGCTGATGCTATTATACATGTTTTTCCGAATAAAGAGATTGCATCTCTATCTAAAAAAAGTGGTATTCCGATAAGAGTTGGAACTTCTCATCGCTTATTTCATTGGTGGACATGTAATCATAAAATAAGTTTCACTCGAAAAAAATCACCTCTTCATGAAGCTCAACTCAATCATGAACTTTTAAGGCCATTCGGATTAAATGTAATTCCTTCTCTAAAAGAAATCAATAAAACAATTGGTTATTTAAACATTCCTCAAGAAAAACTGCCGGAAGAACTTCCTTTGGAAAATATAACCATTCTTCATCCTAAATCACAAGGAAGTGCAAAAGAATGGCCAATCGAAAAATATATGGCCCTCGCAGAGGCAATTGCCCTGAAAGGAGGTCATGTTGTCTTTACAGGAACAGAAAAAGAGGGGAAATTGTTCAGACATCTAATCCCTCAACATCCGAACATCTTTGATTCAACAGGGACTTTATCTCTAAAACAATTCATGAAATTAATCTCCATTGCAAAAAATTTAGTGGCTTGTTCTACAGGTCCCTTACATATCTCAGGTTACTACGGGTGTAATACCATTGGGTTATTCTCACCTAAAAGACCTATTCATCCGGGTAGATGGCAACCTTTAGGTGAAAAGATTCAGATTATCGTATTTGATGAAAATTGTCCTCAATGCTTAGCAAAAAAAGATTGTAATTGTATTTCTGATATTAAGGTTTCTACTGTTTTAGATAAAATTCAGTAGATTTAGATAAAAGGTTTTCATGTTTTTAATTTATACCAATCTGATTGTTGCTCTCTCTGCAGCTATTCTTTCCATGGGTTTTTGCAGACTGATGAGAATAGAAAACGACCTTTTTTACGGTATATTTACCCTTTTTGCTATTTTAAGTGTTTATAATGGTCAGCGTATTCTCAAATTACAAGACAGAAAAAACAGCCCTTGGTTAGATTGGGTGAAATTACATAAAAACAGCATCATTGCTATCACTTTTATCTCTTTTTTGTTATCATTCTATTTTTTAATTCAAATTATTCATTTTCATCAAAACAGTTTATTAT
>JALWLM010000162.1 GCA_027084145.1 Crocinitomicaceae bacterium
TTATTAAAACTCTTTTATGCTTCCTCATTCCTTCTTCTGTTATTAGCTCTACTTGATAAACACCTTTATTTAATTCTGATAAATCTAAAGTTACTGATTGATGATTGGTTTTCTTTTTATAAACACATCGGCCTTGTAAATCATAGAGGCTTATAAATATGATTTTACTTTCATCCAAAATGTTAACCACTCCTGTTGTTGGGTTAGGTATCATCTCAAAACTTGATGAAGGTGTAATCGCAATTACTTTATATACTGTCATTGTCCCGTCAATGTCTATTTGTTTTAACCTGTAATAGTTTGTTTGATTAATAATATAATTTTCATCAATTGCCTTATAAGTCTTTTTATTGGTCGATGTTCCTTGGGCATCTTCTAAGTGAAAAGCAAACCAGTCTTTACCATCTATAGAACGCTCTAAAATGAAGTAATCGTTATTCTGTTCTGTTTCTGTTATCCAAACCAACTCTATTGCTCGTTCCTTTTTTATTCCATAAAAATCTATTAATTCTATTGGAAGAATAGTACAATTCGTTGTAGCGGTAGAAGAAACTGAATTATCTACGGTGATGGTCTGCGTTGTTCCTGCATAATTGGTAACCAACAAAACATATACTTCACCGGGAACAACTCCATTTGCTGTCGCTTGCTCTGTTGCTGCGGTAGAATAGCTGCAGTCTAACGGAGCGGGATATGAACCGCAATTAGCCAACGCCGTAGAATAATCCGGATAAGGTCCCCATAATGCAAAATCAATATCACTCCCTGCTGTAATATCAATCACCATGTTACCTCCCGTAGCTATTTCAAGATAATACCAACTCGGATTAGGAGATGTAAACAGACAACCATAATCATTCCCCGGGTCAATCGTACTTGCTTCAGTACCATTTGATTGAGCTGTAAAAGTAATTGGACTCCCCGAGCAGATTGGATCCGGCTGAGAACAATCTACATTAGATGGGGGAGGTCCCGCCTCTACAACACAAAGGTCAAAATCACCTGTTCCTCCTCCATATTCCCATAGTCTAATATAATAAGTATTCCCGGGAGTAAGTGTGGATAAGCCCATTGCAGGCATAAGCCCCGGTCCTGAATCATCATCACAATCAATTTCTGTAGGAGATGTACATGGACCGCTATACACTGCTACTGAAGCATCTGTTATACTCCCTGATTGAAAACTTAAAGTTACTGCCCCTGATGCCGGAGCAACAAAAGAAAACCAAACATCTTCCCCTAAGCTACTACATGATGGAGTTCCTCCATTTGCCGCATCACTTTGCTGATTATCGGCTGTCGTTATTGTTGCTGTAGTATAAATGCATGTAGTGTTAACAGCTATGTTTGGAGCACTACAAGGCGTGTCGGATTGCCCATAAGCAAAAAATATAGAAAAACTAAATACGATCTGTACTATTTTAATAATTTTCATAATCTTCAATATCCTTAATCGTTATTACTTCTCCTTTTAATATCAATGCTCCCGATTGAATATAAAGCTCTTTTTTTTCTTGTGTCAACTGATTAAAATAACTCTTTGGAAGCACCTTGATGTGAGCGTTGTATTTTAACCATGTCTTTATTAAATCTTCTGATGTATCAACCTCTTTCTCTTGATCTAAGAAATTATCTTTTTGAACCTCTTGCACCATTGATTCTTCATCATAAATGACAAAGGGAATTGAACGTTCTTCTAAAGACGCTATAAAAAAAGGGGTTGCGTCTTTCTTATCAATCAATAATACATTTGTCTGCTTATTTAGTTGTGAGTAACTAAACATAGGAAAACACAACAAAAAAGAAAAAAGTATTTTTTTTATAAACATCATATAATAAAGTATTAGTGATAACCTTACAAAGATAAAAAGAAACGCATCAATATGTTTTTGAAAAACGCCTCAATGAATATTACTATACAAAAATCGAATATTAGTTCTTTATGGGGAAAAATTTCCGGCTTTACAGGAATACTTTACTCCCCTCAGAACAATTTTGACAAATATCAATCTTATTTCGATTATTTAATATCATTTTTCTAAATGATGCATACTTTTTATCCGCCCATACCTCTTTAAAACTTGTCATTTTCATGTTTCCTAAAACATGTTGAGCATCTTTATCAAAACAACAAGGGACGATTCTGCCATCCCAAGTAAATACAGATGAGGACCACATTCTCCAACAATGATTCCCTGTTTTATATTTTAATTTATAACTGCCATCTTTTTGTCGCTTGTATCTGGAATATTTCTCGTTATCCGGCATCAAGGGGTTTCCGTTTTTATAATCATACAATTGAGCGGTTTTAATTCTAACTTCATCTATTCCTATTTTTTTTCCTAATTCAAAAACTTGAGTAATCTCATGTTCATTGGGTTTTACCACTAAAAATTGAAAAATTAAATGTGGAGTTTTAGATTGTAATTGTTTTTTTGCTTTCACCAAATGTTCAGACCCTTTAATTACTTTTTCCAATGAACCTTTAACTCTATAATTCTCATAAGTTTTTTGTGTAACACCATCGATGGAAATAATCAATCGATCTAATCCCGACAGAACTATTTCTTCCGCTTTTCTTTCATCTATAAAATGTGCATTGGTTGACGTTGCAGTGTAAATTTTATGCTTTTTTGCCTCTTGAATTAATTCTAAAAAACGAGGATGTAAAAACGGTACTCCTTGAAAATAATAGTTGATATAAAAAACAGTATTTTTCACCTCCTTTAAAATATTCTTATGTAAATCTAAATCTATTCTCCCTGTTGGTCTTGTAAATTGCTTCAAGCCACTGGGGCATTCAGGACAAGCTAAATTACAAGCTGTAGTTGGCTCGATGCTCAAAGAAAACGGCATTCCTTTATGTAAATCTTTCTTAAAGACCCGAGAAATATAATAACTCGCCTTTAAAAGAAACAAATTAAACATACGACCAATTGTTATGTGTCTCAAAATATTTATCGTATCGTTTAATCTATTCATTCATCGTCAAATTATTCGATAAAAATACGATAATTCAGCACATAAAAACAGAAAAACATCATACTGAATATTGATGGTCTATAAATATATTGAATAGAAATTAGCATTCTCTCTTATTTTTTTAATCTGAATCGCTAATTTTAGGGCATGGAAAAACTACGAAACTTTATAAACGGAGAATATATTGCTCCAAAAACAGGTGAATATATTGATAATTTTGAACCCGCCACGGGAAAAGTTTACAGTCTTATTCCCAACTCAGGAAAAGATGATGTTAACTTAGCAGTTAAAGCGGCAGAGGGTGCTTTCCCTATTTGGTCAAAAATGAGCAATGATGATCGGTGCAAAATACTCACTCGTCTGGCTGAAGGGATTGAAAAAAGAATAGAGCTGTTTACCAAAGCAGAATCCAGAGACAATGGAAAGCCATTAAGTTTAGCTGCTAATGTTGATATCCCAAGAGCTGTTTCTAACTTTAAATTTTTTGCGACCGCCATATTACATTATGCTTCAGAATCACACAATATGGAAGGTGTTGGGGTTAACTATACACTAAGAAAGCCCTTAGGAATTGTAGGGTGTATTTCTCCTTGGAATTTACCTCTTTATCTTTTTTCATGGAAGATCGCCCCCGCTCTTGCCGCAGGTAATTGCGTTATAGCCAAACCCTCTGAAGTCACTCCTTATACCGCTTATCTTTTAGGAGAAGTAATTAAAGAATCAGGAATGCCTCCGGGAGTATTAAACATATTACATGGTGAAGGACAAACTGTAGGAGATGCTATTGTTAAGCATCCTAAAGTAAAAGCGATTTCTTTTACAGGAGGAACACAAACGGGAAAATATATCGCACAAACAGCCGCTCCTATGTTTAAGAAATTATCATTAGAACTAGGAGGAAAAAATCCAAACATCATTTTTGCCGATTGTGATTGGAAGGAGATGATGAGTACAACTTTACGCTCTTCTTTTGCAAATCAAGGACAAATTTGTCTTTGTGGCTCCCGTATTTTTATAGAACGATCTATATATGACAAGTTTAAAAAAGAATTCGTTGAGCGTGTAGAAAAAACCGTAGTTTCTTATCCGGAAGACCCAAAGGCAAAATTAGGCGCTGTTGTATCAAAAGCTCATATGGAAAAAATCCTGTCTTATGTTGAATTGGCAAAAGAAGAAGGAGGGGTAATTTTAACAGGAGGTAGAAGAGAAATATTGGAAGAACCATATCGTGATGGTTATTACGTCCGTCCAACAGTTATCGAAAATCTTCCGTTTAACTGTCGTACTAATCAAGAAGAAATCTTTGGACCTGTAGTAACGCTGACTCCCTTTGATACAGAAGAAGAAGTCCTTCAAATGGCCAATTCAACCGAGTATGGGTTAAGTGCTACACTATGGACATCCAACTTAAAACGTGCACATCGAATGGCAAATGAATTAGAAGCCGGAATTATTTGGATTAATGCTTGGCTTGTCAGAGATCTTAGAACACCATTTGGAGGAGTAAAAGCTTCCGGAGTAGGACGAGAAGGAGGTTGGGAAGCTCTCCGTTTTTTCACAGAACCCAAAAATGTTTTTATAAAATATTAAAAACTTAATTATGGCAAGAATTTTAACGGGAATACAAAGTACGGGAACCCCTCATTTAGGGAATATTTTAGGAGCTATTTTACCCGCTATAGAGCTCTCTAAAAAAGAAGAAAATGAGTCTTTCCTTTTTATTGCCGACTTACATTCTCTAACACAGATTAAAGACGGAAAGCAACTCAGAGAAAACACTCTTTCAACAGCTGCAACATGGCTTGCCTTTGGCATTGACCCTGAAAAGGTTGTATTTTATAGACAAAGTGATATTCCCGAAGTAACCGAACTAGCGTGGTATCTTTCATGCTTTTTTCCTTATTCAAGGTTAACTCTTGCGCACAGCTTTAAAGATAAAGCAGACCGTTTAGAAGACGTCAATGCAGGACTGTTTACTTACCCTATGTTAATGGCAGCAGACATCTTATTATACGATGCCGAAATTATCCCCGTAGGAAAAGATCAACTTCAACATATTGAAATGACTCGAGATGTAGCAGGTCGATTCAATAATGCAATGGGAGAAACATTTGTGATTCCTGAAGCCAAAGTCCAAGAAAGTAGTATGCTCATCCCGGGAACAGATGGGAATAAAATGAGTAAATCAAGAAATAATTTTATTGATATCTTCCTTCCTGAGAAAAAGTTACGAAAAAAAATCATGTCTATTGTAACCGACGCTAAAGGCTTAGATGAAAAGAAAAACCCGGATGAATGTAATGTGTTCGCTCTATATAAATTACTCGCTAGCGACAAACAAATTGAAAAAATGCGTCAAAATTATGAAGCCGGAGGGTATGGCTATGGGCATGCAAAACAAGAACTGTTTGAATTAATTCTAAAGAAATTTAAAAAAGAAAGAGAACGCTATTATCTCCTAATGGAAAACCCGGAAGAAATAGAAAACATACTCAAAATAGGAGCGGAAAAAGCAAAAAAAATAGCACGAAAAACACTTAAAAGAACCCGATGTAAAATCGGTTATTAAAAAATGAATTAAAAAATTGTATCTTTGTGCTGGTCAATCATAACAATGATTATTATAACTCTACAACAAATTTTAAAATGACTCGAACTTTATTATCTCTCTTTTCTCTTCTTTTTTCTTTTGCTATTCTATTAAATTCATGTAATGAAACAGATAAAAAGAGCACTTCTATTTCTATTGGACATGGAGGTAAACATTACGGAGGAACTTTTAAATTCATGTCCTTAGCTAAAATAAACAATTTGTTTCCAACGCAAGCAATAGATTTATATACAGCCCGAGTAAATGCCCAAATATTTGAACCTTTATTAACAATTGATTATACTTCGATGAAGGTTGTCCCATTAATCGCCGAAAGTTATACGGTAAGTAAAGACGGTAAAAAATACACCTTTAAAATTAGAAAGAACATCTTTTTCCATGAATCAGAATTATTTGATGACAAAGAAGAATTAACCGCTAAAGATGTCAAAAAAACATTAGAAATAGCCTGTTCAGGTTTAGAAATTAATAATGTTAGCTATTTACTTGTTAATCGAATCGTAGGAGGAGAAGATTTCTTTATAAAATCTAAGAATGGCCTCCCAAAAGAAGGTTTAAAGGGTGTTAAGG
>JALWLM010000163.1:0-521 GCA_027084145.1 Crocinitomicaceae bacterium
GCTTCAAATATTTTAGAAGGGATAGCTCCTTTAAAAATGTCTAATTTACGCAATGGTACAAGCACAACGTCTATTTCTTTTAAAACATCGGGCATCATTGATTTTTCTACCGGAGGAAGAAAAAATACATTATCTATTTTTTCTTCTTCTTTCATTCTTTTTAATCTTTCCAATTCCGGACCCGTTCCTTGTAAAACAATTTTCACATTTTCATACGCTTCCAATTCTTTCCCCACATTTAATAATAAATCCAACCCTTGTGCATAACCTATAATACCTCCGTAAAAAAATATTAAATCTTCTTTCTTAAACCCGTTTTTTTCTCTAAATCCGGAAGGTTCAATTTTATCAGGGTCATAAAATGAAACATCTACACCATTCGGCAACCAATATGTTTTTACATTGGGAAATCTTTGGGAAATATTCTCACAAATCCCTTCTGTTTGCCCCGTAACAAAAGCCGATTTTTGATAACATTTTTTTTCTAAATCATATGCCAGTTTTATTAAAAATTAAGTTCA
>JALWLM010000163.1:531-6111 GCA_027084145.1 Crocinitomicaceae bacterium
TGTTACTATTACTATTTTTTCTGCGCTTTCCGGCAATAAATCCGACACATTAAAAATTAATTTAGCATTTAACTTTTTTGATAATCGTATCGCTGAATAACCTAAAAAAAGAGGTGGTGACTCAACCATTAAAAAATCATATTCCCCTAACTTTCTTCCTTTAAAATAAGAAGAAAATACAAAACTGAAATAGTTCAATAATCGAGCAACAATATTTTTTGATTTTGACACATAAATTTTACTTCTAAATACTCTAATACCGTCTATTGTTTCTTCCTTAATCTTACCCTCTTTATAATCTTTAAAGATTTCCATCCTAGGATAATTAGGCATCGCTGTTAAAACATCCACATCGATTCCTCTTTTTTTTAATCTAACCGCCAACTCGTGCAGTCGATTTTGAGGAGCGCCTATTTCCGGCGGATAGTATTGCGTCAAAATCAATAATTTCATTCTATCTTTTCTTTTTCAATAATAAAACAATGCCTTTAGAGCGTTGCAATATATTTAAATCAATCAAAAGTATTAAATTTGGAGCAATTAATTTATTTATAATTGTATGTCAAAAAAAATACTTGTCACAGGAGCTGATGGCTTTATAGGAAGCCATTTGGTAGAGGAGTTGTTAAACCAAGGATACAAAGTAAAAGCATTTTGCTATTACAATTCATTTAATTCTTGGGGCTGGTTAGACACTTTTCCTAAAGAAAAATTAGAACAAATTGAAATTTTCATGGGGGATGTTAGAGACCCTAATGGTGTTAGAACAGCGATGAAAGGATGTGATATGGTTTTTCATTTAGCCGCATTAATAGCCATTCCTTATTCTTACCATTCTCCTGATAGTTATATTGATACAAATGTAAAAGGTACGTTAAACATTGTGCAAGCAGCAAAAGACTTAGGGATTGAACGTGTTTTAGTCACTTCTACATCGGAAGTTTACGGTACGGCACAATACGTTCCCATTGATGAAAAACATCCAAAACAACCTCAATCTCCATATTCAGCATCTAAAATAGGAGCGGACTGTATTGCGGATTCATTTTTCCGCTCTTTTGATACTCCTGTCACAATTGTCAGACCTTTTAACACTTACGGTCCCCGGCAATCCGCAAGAGCAATTATCCCGACAATTATCACTCAATTACTCAATGGTTTTGAAGAAATAAAACTTGGAGACTTAACTCCGACAAGGGATTTATTATTTGTAAAAGATACGGTCAAAGGATTTATTGAAATTGCTAAAAATGATTCCTTAATCGGGCATGAATGTAATATTGCAACCAATTCGGAAATATCCATGCAAGAAATGGCCGACACATTAATTCGTTTGATCAATCCGAATGCCAAAATCATTCAAGATAAAGCCCGTCTAAGACCTGAAAAATCCGAAGTTTTCAGGCTATTCGGTGACAACACCAAAATCTTACAACACACGAACTGGAAGGTAGAACATACATTGGAAGAAGGGCTTCAAAAAACAATAGATTGGTTTTCCGATAAAGAAAATTTAAAACAATATAAAGCAGGAATTTATAATGTATAAGCACCTCATTTCATTTATAAGAAAAACATTTAATGAGCCTGATGGTTTTATACCTCTACATGCACCGGTTTTTAATGGAAATGAGAAGAAATATGTGCTCGATACCATCGATTCTACTTTTGTTTCTTCTGTAGGAAAGTATGTCAACCGATTTGAGCAAATGATGTGTTCGATTACGGGAGCAAAATATGCGGTTGCTACTGTGAATGGAACAAGCGCGTTGCACTTATCTCTCATTTTAAACAATGTACAATCCGGAGATGAGGTATTGACGCAACCTTTAACTTTTATTGCAACTGCTAATGCGATTAAATATGTTAATGCTACACCTCATTTTATAGATGTAGATACCGACACCTTGGGAATGTCCCCTGAAAAATTAGCGACTCATTTAGCCGAAATCGCAGAAGTCAAAAATGGAGTTTGTTACAATAGAAACACTGGGAATAAAATAACAGCATGTATTCCCATGCATACTTTTGGATTACCTTTAAGAATAGACGAAATTGTCACTATCTGTGAAAAATATCATATTCCTGTCATTGAAGATGCTGCAGAGTCTTTAGGTAGCCATTACAAAGGAAAACATACAGGGACCTTTGGTATTTTAGGAACTTTTAGTTTCAATGGAAACAAAACGGTTACTGCAGGAGGCGGGGGTTGCATTGTTACCGATAATCAAGAAATTGCACATTTGGCTAAACACTTATCCACACAAGCAAAAATACCTCATACTTGGGAGTACAACCATGATGCAGTAGGGTACAATTACAGAATGCCTAACATCAATGCGGCATTAGCTTGTGCTCAGTTGGAACAATTAGATAAATACATTGAAAATAAAAGAGAGTTATCTAATCTATACGCTGATTTTTTTAAAAATGATCATCATATCCGGTTTATTCAAGAAATTGAAGATGCAAAATCAAATTATTGGTTAAATACCATTTTATTAGAAGACAGGACAAAAAGAGATGAGTTCTTGGAACAGACGAATTCCAATGGAATTATGACAAGACCTGTTTGGACATTAATGAATAAATTAGAAATGTTTCAAGACACTCCAAGATCAGATTTATCCAACGCCGAATGGTTGGAAGATAGAGTGGTAAACATCCCTAGTAGCGTAAGAATATGAAAATAAAAGAAATTATATTAATCGGTGGTGGCGGGCATTGTAAGTCTTGTATTGAAGTCATTGAATCTACAGGAGAATATAAAATTGCAGGAATTATAGATAACCATAAAAAAAACGGGGAAACTTTACTCGGATATCCCATTATCGGGAATGATAATGATTTGGAACAACTAAGTAAAAAATACCGTTATGCTTTAATTACTGTAGGACAAATCCAATCCCCCCATATCCGTATTAATATTTACCATCGACTCAAACAATTAGGTTTTGAATTACCTGTTATTGTTGCTTCTTCAGCCATTGTTTCAAAACGTTCGATTATCGAAGAAGGAACAATTGTAATGCAACAATGCTTGGTCAACGCCAATGTTAAGATAGGTAAAAATAATATTATTAATACAGGTGCAATTATTGAACACGATGCAAACATTGGAGACCATTGCCACATTTCAACGAATGCAGTCATCAACGGAATGGTAACAATTGGTAATCATAATTTTATTGGTTCAAATAGCACATTCGCACAAAACATAAAAACAGTAAATGATGTTTTAATTGGCATGGGAAGCGTTGTAACAAAAGATATTGATGTTCCTGGAATTTATTTCGGCACCCCTTTAAAAAAACAGTCAAATGAATAAAGTTTGTATCATAGCTGAAGCAGGAGTAAATCATAACGGTGATATTGATTTAGCCAAAAAGCTAATTGATGTTGCAGCAAATGCAGGGGCTGATTATGTCAAATTTCAAACTTTCAAGGCAGATAAATTAGTTAATCAATCGGCAAAAAAAGCAGATTATCAAAAAAGAAATCTTCCAAATGAAGAAGAAACGCAATATCAAATGCTCAAAAAATTAGAGTTAAGTGAAAATGATCATCATACTTTAATAGAATATTGTGAAAAAAAAGAAATTCATTTCTTATCTACAGCTTTTGATTTGGAAAGCATTAATTTTCTGAAAGATAAAATTGATTTTTATAAAATCCCCTCGGGGGAAATTACGAACCTGCCCTACCTTGAAAAGGTCGCTCAATTAGGAATGGATGTGGTAATGAGTACCGGTATGGCAAACATGCAAGAGGTTAAAGACGCTTTCAATGTACTTCTCAAATACGGAATGTCTAAAGAACAAATTACAATCTTGCATTGTAATACGGAATACCCTACTCCAATGGAAGATGTCAACTTAAAGGCAATGACGACAATACAAAAAGAGCTTGATGTTAAAGTCGGATATTCTGATCATACTTTAGGAATTGAAATTCCGATTGCCGCTGTTGGAATGGGAGCCGTTGTAATCGAAAAGCATTTCACACTGGACAGAAACATGATAGGACCTGACCATGCTGCCTCTTTAGAGCCTGAAGAATTATCTATGATGGTCAGAAGTATTAGAAATATTGAAAAAGCACTAGGAGATGGAACCAAAAAACCATCAAAAAGTGAACAAAAGAATATTTCAATTGCTCGAAAAAGCATTGTTGCTCAAAAAGAAATACAACCGGGAGAAATATTCTCTGAAGACAATTTAACAATCAAACGACCGGGAAACGGTATTTCTCCAATGAGATGGTACGAAGTCTTAGGACAAAGATCAAAACGCCATTTTAACGTGGGAGAATTAATAGAATTATGATGAGAATAGGTGTTTTAACAAGTTCGAGAGCTGATTTTGGGATTTATCTCCCACTTCTAAAAAAAATGAAAGAGGATCCTTTCTTTGATCTTGAAATTATTGCATTTGGCACACATACATCAGAGCAACATGGGGCGACCGTTTCAGAAATAAAATCTTATTCATTCGATAAAATACATCAATTACAAACCGTTCCTCAATCAGACACCCCTAAAGATATTACAAAATCAATGGGAAAAACCTTTCGGCTATTTGCTGATTTTTGGAGCAACAATCAATACGACGTTGTATTTGCATTAGGTGACCGTTATGAAATGTTTTCCGCAGTAGCTGCAGGGAGTTTATTTAATATTCAATTTGCACATATTCATGCGGGTGAAACAACACTTGGAGCCGTCGATAATGCCTATCGTCATTCTATTTCTTTATTCTCAAAATATCTATTTGTTTCTACGGAAGCATATCTGAAAAGAGCTAAAAACATTGTTGAAGATGATGTCAATGTTTATAATGTCGGAGCATTAAGTATTGACAATTTAAAACATATTCAATTTTTATCCATCGAGGCATTTAAAGATAAATTTAAAATTGATTTGGGTAAGCCCACTATTCTTTCCACTTTTCATCCTGAAACCGTCTCTTTTGAAAAAAACAAGATCTATATCAAAGAATTGTTAGAGAGTTTTAAGGTATTAAAAGACAGATATCAAATCATTATTACACTTCCCAACACAGATACTATGGGACAAATGATTAGAGATGAAATCCGGAAATTCGGTAAAAAATATCCGAAGATTAAAATTGTAGAATCTTTTGGAATGTACGGATACTTATCTTGCATGAAACACTGTTCTTTCTTATTGGGAAATACATCCAGCGGTTTTGTTGAAGCGACCTACTTTCCTAAATATGTCATTAATTTAGGAGAACGCCAGAAAGGAAGAATTGAAACAGATAATATTTTGACTGTACCTGTAAAAAAAGAAAACATTTTGCACGCAGTAAAAAGCATCGAACAAGCAAAACCTTTAAAGAATTTAAACGTATATGGAGAAGGTAACACTTCAGAGAAAATTATTACAATATTAAAATCACTATGACAACATATTCATCTATTCTTATTCATCAAGACGCTCCATTAAACGAAGCTTTATTAAAATTAGATAAGAATCCTAAACAGCAAACGCTCATTGTTATTGATGATAATCAAAAAGTTGTAGGAACGATTACCGATGGAGATATACGAAGAGGTTTG
>JALWLM010000164.1:0-4936 GCA_027084145.1 Crocinitomicaceae bacterium
AAATATTACCGTGGTTATTCTGAAGATCCGTACCGCCGGTTAGAGGAGCATAATTTAGGGATGAGTAGATATACATCTCATTATCTTCCATGGGAATTAGTTCATTTGGAGTCTTATGAGTATAAAACCGAAGCACTTAAACGAGAGAAAGTTTTAAAGAAATACAGTAAGTATCTGTTCAAATTTTAAATCAATTAGTATATTTGGCTTATGAAGAAAAAATTATTTACATTATTTTTAAGTTTATTCCTTATTCCTTTTACGATAACGGCACAAAAAAGTAAAATCAAAATAAAAAATGGAATTGTAACAGTAGATGAAAAACCCTTTTTAAAATGGATAAGGATTAGTAGTGTTGAAGCATCAATATCTGGTTTAGAAGCCGATGAAGAAGAAATATTTGCTACTTGGAGAAATTATCCTGACCCTAGTAGAGCTTCAAAAGATGATCCTAAAGGTTTACTACATTATATTGAGTTATATTTTCCGACTTTAGATTTAAGATGTGAAATAAATTCTATAGGAACCAGGAAAAATCTTGTGAATTTTCTAATACTCAACAAGATTTATGTGAATGGAACTTTCAATGAAGAAAACGTTGTGAAACTTGTAAAAAAGTATGGCACGAAGTTTTCTGATAATCAACCAAAAGGTAATGTTATTATAATTAATAACAAATAGATTTTATAATGTGATGTAAGACTTCCTGCTAAGTTAAGCTAAATAACGAATAATAGTGTTGAATAGAGTAATGTGATTTCTTATCAACCTTTAGTTTTCTTTTGTCAAAATATTTATTCGTATTCGATAAAAAACAGGGTGTCAACTTCATGATATCATAAAATTGATTCTTACAATTTGTTGATTTTAAAGATTTTCCCATTTAAGAAAGAATACAATCACTTTCATTTAATATAAATACGTAAAATGTTATGTTTTAACTAATTTTCCATTTTAAAAATTAAACGTATCGTTTTCAATAAGTAATAAAAAAATCATTAACTTGCATCAAATAACATTAAAACGATCAAGACATGAAACTATTTCTCTCTTTTACTCTTATCCTATTTTCTTTTTCTTTAAATGCACAGAAAATCAAGTATTCTAAAGTGAAAATTTATGCAACTGATGAAGCACTGTATCAACTGGGTAATTTGGGAGTTGCTATTGATCATGGAATAAGAAAAAAGAATACTTTTTTTATTAGTGACTTTTCTGAAAATGAGATTCAAATCATGAAGGAGCATGGTTATCAGATAGAAGTTCTCATTGATGATGTACAAGAATATTATAAAGAGCAGTTACGTGCTCAACCAACTAAAAATGCAAATTGTACGGGAGGTAGTAATCAAGGAGGGATTCCTGTTCCGGCTAATTTTGATACTGACCCAAACTCATATGCAGGAATGTACAAATATCAAGAGATGTTAAATGAATTGGATGATATGGCGGCTCAATATCCAAATTTGATTACCATAAAATCACCAATTTCTAATTTCCTAACTCATGAAGGACGACCAATTTATTATGTAAAAATTTCAGATAATCCAAATACGGACGACACCTCAGAACCGAATGTACTTTATACCTCTATTCATCATGCAAGAGAGCCCTTGAGTATGTCACAGACTATTTTTTATATGTGGTATTTATTAGAAAATTATTCGACCAATGAGGAAGTAAAATATTTGGTAGACAATATGGAAATGTATTTTGTTCCTTGTATTAATCCTGATGGTTATATCCATAATGAAGCCAACGATCCTTCGGGATTTGGAATGCATCGGAAAAACAAAAGAAATGTAGGAACATCCAATCCGGGAGTAGATTTAAATAGAAATTATTCTTATCAATGGGGAACAACCGGAGTGAGTGCAGATCCCAATAGTGATGTATATCCGGGAACCGGACCCTTTTCGGAACCTGAAACACAAGCAATTAAATGGATGGTCGAAAATATAGGTTTTGTAACAGCATTTAATGCTCATACACATGGAAAGCTTTTATTATTTCCGATAGGAGCAACATCTAGTGAGTTTGCAGACCATCATAATTATTTTAATGCTTATTCGTCTCATATGGCTTCATTTAACGGTTATCAAAACATGAAGAGTTCAGGTTTGTATCCTGCATCGGGAGATTCGGATGATTATATGTATAAAGTAGATATAGGAACAGGAATGAAAGATACAATATTTTCGATGACACCTGAAGTTGGTTCTGCTTTTTGGCCTCCTGCCGCAGAGGTCATTCCAACTTGTCAAGAAATGGTGGGACCGAACATGGTGTTAGCACATATTACAAGACCTTATTTAGTCGTTAAAGATACAGATCCGACAACGATTGCTACAACTACAGGAAATTTTAATTTTTCCGTTGAAAGATTGGGACTAC
Source organism: Crocinitomicaceae bacterium (assembly GCA_027084145.1). Lineage (GTDB taxonomy): Bacteria > Bacteroidota > Bacteroidia > Flavobacteriales_D > Crocinitomicaceae > UBA4466. The sequence continues at coordinate 2,395 of JALWLM010000164.1, forward strand.
AAGCGGCTTCGGTAATAGTATCCATTGAACCACTTTTAAATATTCAATCAGTAGGAAGTGGTATTACTTATAATTTAAACCTGATGGAAACAACAACAGGGGCGATTAGTTATACTTTGTCACCTAGCATCCAAACAGGGGATCAGGTAAAATATATTTTAAAAACAGAATATCCTTTATGGACCAAACGAGATACCATCGTTAAAACATTTGGAACACCAACACTTCAATTTACCGATGATGCTTCTACAGGCACAAACTGGACAGGTTCTTGGGGAATAGCTACTTCTCAATATTATTCTCCTTCAACGAGTTTTGCGGATTCTCCATTTTCAAATTATACCAATAACTCCAGTAAGACTTATGAATTGAATCAAAGTATTGATTTGACCAACGCAAGTTCAGCAATGGTGAAATTTTATGCAAAATGGAATATTGAAGCAGATTATGATTATTGTCAATTTCAAGTGTCAACAGATGGAGGAGCAACATGGATTGGACAATGCGGCTTGTATACTGTAGATGGAACAAGTGCAAATGGTTCTGTTCAACCGGACGGAAAACCTGTCTATGAAGGAGCTCAGAATTCATGGGTACTGGAAGAAATTTCTTTAAGTGATTATTTAGGACAAATGATAAAAGTTCGCTTTATCATGGAATCAGACGGGGGGGTAACAGAAGATGGTTTTTATTTTGATGATTTTCAGATATTATATACGGAAAACTCAACATCATCTATTGATGAGAATGAATTGCAGGCTCTTCAAGTATTCCCTAATCCGGCTAGAGAGTATGCAATTATTGCTTTACCTGAATACATAGATAAAGGAAAGGTGCAAATTTTTGATCAGCAAGGAAAGAAAATGAGAGAAATAGAAATCGGGATGAAGAGTAATCAAATTAAAGTAAAGACAAGCGATCTTTCTCGAGGAGTTTATACCGTTAGAGCTGTTTTAGACGGGAAAGGATATTCACCGGTTAAACTAGTTGTAATCCATTAAAAAAATGAAACGTTCATTATTTTTAATTTGTCTTTTTTTTTCTCTCTTTGCACAAGGACAAAAGAAACCGAAACTGATTGTAGGAATTGTCATAGACCAAATGTGCTATGAATATCTTTATCGCTTTCAAGAAAATTATGGAAAGTCCGGTTTTATAAAATTAATGAAGAAAGGACTAAACTGTAGGAATACGCATTATAATTATGTTCCTACCTACACAGGTCCGGGACATGCTTCAATCTATACAGGAACAACTCCTTCTGAGCATGGAATTGTAGCCAATGATTGGTTGGATAAAACAACAGGAGAAGAAATTTATTGTGTAGAAGATGAAAGTGTACGTACAATTGGAAGTAGTTCCAATTTCGGTAAGTTTTCGCCTAAAAATTTAAAGACAAATACCATTACAGATCAATTACGATTAACTTATCAAGACAGTAAAGTGATTTCACTTTCGATTAAAAACAGAGGAGCAATATTACCCGGAGGTCACTTAAGTAATGGTACTTACTGGTATGATTATGAAACAGGAAGAATGATTTCAAGTTCTTTTTTCATGAATCAACTACCAGCTTGGGTGGAAAGTTTTAATGAAGAAGGGAAAGTATCAAAATATATGAATCAGACTTGGAATACATTGCTACCCATAGAACGATATCACGCAAAAGATAATTCTAAATACGAACATTTACTCCTTGGAAAAGAAAAACCGGTTTTTCCTTATAATTTGAAAGAAATGGCAAAAGGAGACGAAATTTTTAAGAATGAATTATTTACCTATACACCTTATGCCAATACTTTTTTAACAGATTTTGCAGTTTCAGCGATTCAAAATGAAAAACTAGGAGAAGACGGGAAAACGGATATGCTTTGCATTAGTTATTCAACACCTGACTTAATCGGACATGCTTTCGGACCTTATTCGGTGGAGTTGGAAGACATTTACTTGAGGTTAGATCAAGAGTTAGAGAGACTAATTCACTTTTTAGAAAAAGAAATAGGCAAGAAGAACTTTGTTTTGTTTTTAACGGCAGACCATGCAGTTGTCCCCGTCCCTCAATATTTATTGGATAAAAAATTATCGGGGGGATATTTATTTTTAGAAAATAAAATAGAAGAATTAAAGGGGGAAATGATTGAAAAATTTGGAGCGGATTTTATACTTGGAGTTGAAAATCTAAACATTTATCTAAATCATTCTTTGATTGAAGAGAAAGGGGTATCTAAAAAAGATCTTATTGCATTTATAAAAGAAGAAGTGATCTCTTGGGATAAAGTGAAGCGAGTATTCAGTGAGGAAGATTTATACATTGGCAGTGAAGATGATTGGATCAAGGAAATGGTTCGAAGAGGATACCATCCAAAGGAAAGTGGAGATGTTATTTTTGTGCTGGAATCGGGAGTGTTGGCAAAATTAAAAGAAAGTGAGACTTCAAGAAAAGGAACGAGCCATGGATCTGCTTACAATTATGACACCCATGTTCCTCTTTTATGGTATGGAGGAAGGATTAAAAAAGGAGAACATTTAAAACGTGTAGAGA
>JALWLM010000164.1:4946-6100 GCA_027084145.1 Crocinitomicaceae bacterium
AGATTACCGATATTGCAACCACCTTATCTCATTTGATGGAACTGCAGTTACCCTATTCTCTAAAAGGAAATGTGATTCAACGGGTTTTTTATAAGTGAAGTGTTTTGTTATTTTTGTTAATATGAAATTGATTTTATATATCGTTTTACTTTCAATTCCTTTGTTTAGTTTTTCTCAACAACATATACCATATCATACTGTTGAGACAGCTTTTGAGATAAATGATGCTAACCGTATTGTTCAAATTGTAAATGATCAAGCGCTTATTAGTATTAATGGAAAAGAGAAAGTTTATTCAAAAGCACAAGCTAAACTTGTCTTACAAAACTTTTTTGTACGAAAACCTAAAGGAACATTTACGTTTCTTTTCAAAGGAAAAGAAACAAAGGACGGTGCTTTTTGTGTAGGTAAATATAAGACTAGAAAAGAAGAATTCAGAGTCACCGTTCATTTTAAAAAGGTAAAGGGACATTACAAAATAGAAAGTATTTTAATAGAGAAAAACGAATAATATAAATTAGTGGAAGAAAAAATAATTAATGAAATTATCGATTTAGCATTTCAGGAAGATATCGGAGAAGGAGATCATTCAACATTGGCTTGTGTGCCTGAAAATGCCAAGGGAAAAGCAAAGCTTTTGATTAAGGATGAAGGAATTATAGCAGGAGTAGAGTTAGCAGAACAAATTTTTAAACGCTTTGATCCCGATTTGCAAATAGATTTTTTTATTCAAGACGGAGATGAGGTTAAGAGAGGAGATATTGCATTTGTTGTCTCGGGAAGCTCTCGATCTATTTTATCGACAGAACGTTTGGTTCTTAATTTTATGCAACGAATGAGCGGGATTGCTACTCAAACAAATCGTTTGGTTAAAATGATTAAAGGAACTAGCGCAAAGCTTTTAGATACAAGAAAAACAACACCACTTGTCCGTTATATGGAGAAATGGGCTGTACGAATAGGAGGGGGGCACAATCATCGTTTTGCACTGTATGATATGATTATGCTTAAAGACAATCATATTGATTATGCGGGAGGGATTCAAAAAGCAATAGAAAGAACAAATGAATACCTTTCAAAAACAGGAAAAACATTAAAGATTGAAATTGAGGTTAGAAACGAAGATGAATTGGATGAAGTTTTAAGGGTAGGAA
>JALWLM010000165.1 GCA_027084145.1 Crocinitomicaceae bacterium
CAAGAAAACCATTTAAAAGATCTTTCTCATCACTGTTTTTCCAATGATATAGTTCTTTTTTTAAACTTTCAAATTGAATATCATGAATCAACTCTTCTACTCTGGTTTGAAAAATAAGCCCCAAATCATTATTTCCCCACCAAGATTCCTCCAATAAAGGAATTGCTTTTTCTCCTTTTTCTATCAATGCTTGACGGATCATCGAATAAGTTTTTTCATTCGGATCATCCATTAATTGAATCATTGCTCGAATTTCTTTTTCGTCTTTCATATCGCTAATTTATCTCAAGAAATAATGCGTTTTCTTAATTTTTAAAAAACTTATGAGCGATAACTTGTTAATTAACATCCATTAACGACATTTTTAATCTTAAATCCCTTTATCATATCCCTCTGATTTAATAACTTTAGTATTATATTTGGAACATCAATTTTAAAATTAAACTCAATGAAACACATTGTCTTCTTATTCATTTTAACAACATCGTTGTTATCTATTGCTCAAGGACAAAAAAAGACAGAAAAGAAAGAATTACAACTGGAAACTGCAGTTTTACAACAATATCAGGCATTAAGACCTAAAAATCTTTCTTTTTTTCAATGGCTACCTGAAACTGACTGCTATTCATACTTAGATGGTTACACAACCTTAATGAAAGCTTCAGTAAGAGATTCAAAAGCAAAAAAAATAATAACAATTCAAGAATTAAATAAAAAATTAGATGCTTCTCTTTATTGGTTTTCGGGATTTCAATGGAAAGATGTAAATGAATTTTGGGTAACCGATGGAAAAAATTATTACACCTATAATATTGTAGAAGAAAAAGGAGGAAAAATACTAAGCATTCCGGAAACAGCTGAAAATGCAGTTTTCGACCCTAATAAAGAACAGGTTGCTTACACAATGCAAAACAATTTATTCATTACAACTAAAAATCAAGAAAATATTATCGTTACTGACTTTAAAGACAAAAATATTGTTTCAGGACAAGCAATCGCCAGAAGTGAATTCGGAATAACCGACGGTATTTTTTGGTCGCCCAAAGGAAACAAACTGGCTTTTTATCAAAAAGATGAAAGTGAAGTACATGACTACCCTATATTAGACATCAACACCACTCCCGGCACTGTTCGGTTCATTAAATACCCTATGGCCGGAGAAAAATCAGAAAAACCGAGAGTAGGAATTTTTGATTTGAAAAGCAAAAAAACTATTTATATCTCTCCTAGAGGAGCATCTGATGATTATTTGACAAATTTGTCATGGACGCCGGATGAAAAATTCGTTCTTATTGCCGAAGTTAATCGTGATCAGAATAAATATACACTTGATGTTTATGAAGCGGTAACAGGAAAATACATTAAAACATTATTTGAAGAAGCAAATGATAAATGGGTTGAACCGGAACATGCAGCTTTCTTTCCCAACGAAAAATCCAACAATTTTGTTTGGATGTCTGAAAAAGACGGTTTCATGAATTTATATTATATTGACTTTAGTGATGGAACTATCAAACAATTAACAAAAAATAAATTTGTAGCAACAAACATCATTAAAGCAATTGACGGAAAAATCTATTATAGTGCAACAGGAGAAACTCCTACAGAATCTCATCTTTATGCTGTAGACTTAAGAGGAAACAATAAAAAAATTACTAGAATTCCGGGTACGCACCATGTTTCTATCTCTGATGACGGGAAATATATCCATGATAACTTCACCAGTTACGATGTTCCCGGAAAATCATTGTTGTTATCTAACACAGGGAAAGTAAAAAAACATTTATTAGAAGCCGATAATCCTTTAAAAGATTATCAAATAGGAAAAGCTGATATTAAAGTTCTAAAAGCTAAAGACGGCTCGGATTTATACACCAGACTTATCCGCCCAAGCAATTTTGATCCTAATAAAAAATACCCTGTCCTTATTTATGTTTACGGAGGACCTCATGCACAAATGATAACAAATTCATGGTTAGCCGGTGCAAGTCTTTGGATGTATTGGATGGCAGAGCAAGGATATCTCGTTTTCACATTAGATAATAGAGGGTCTGCTAACCGAGGTTTTGCTTGGGAGTCTCAAATTCATAGACAGTGTGGAACGGTAGAAATCGAAGATCAAATGACCGGAGTAGAATATTTGAAGTCACTACCTTATGTTGACAAAGAAAGGTTGGCTGTTCACGGATGGTCTTACGGTGGTTTTATGACCTCTTCCCTAATGCTTCGTCAACCGGATGTTTTTAATGTAGGAGTTGCCGGAGGACCTGTTACAGATTGGAAGTTTTATGAAGTAATGTATGGAGAAAGATATATGGACAAACCTGAAGAAAACTTAAAAGGCTATGAAAAAGCTTCTTTGATAACACATGCTCATAAGCTGAAAGGCAAATTACTTTTAATACATGGTACGGCTGATGATGTCGTTGTAATGCAACACAATCTTACTTTAATCAAGCGTTTTATTGAAGTAAAAAAACAAAATGTGGACTTCTTTGTTTACCCGATGCATAAACATAATGTTCATGGAATGGATCGAGTACATTTAATTCAAAAAGTAACTAATTATATCATGAAAAATAATTACCCTGTAAAAAAATAGCATGTTTTTCAGTATTTTCTAATAACTAAGGCTTTGATTTAAAAATAATTCACTACCTTTGCAGTCCGAAATTGTAATGGTTTTGTTCGCCAATCTATCCTAGGGCGATAATGTTTAACAAACTTTCAAGTTTAGATAGAGAACTTGAAATACAAAGAAAAACGCCACATGGCAGAAGAAAAAAAAGAAGAAGTTGTAAACAAAGAAGAAGTTACAACAAATGAAGTAGAAACATCTACTGAACAAAAAGAAGAAACTACAAATGAAGTAGTTAAAACAGTTGAAGCAGATGCAAACGTTTTAGAAAATGTTGAAGACTTTAACTGGGAAGCACTTGAATTAGACGGTTATACACCGGCTGAAAGAGAAGAATTAGCAAAACGTTATGAAGGAACGTTAAATTCTCTTACAGAACACGAAGTTGTCAAAGGAACTGTAATCTCCTTAAATGACAAAGAAGTTGTTGTAAACATCGGGTACAAATCAGAAGCGGTTATTCCACGAAACGAATTCAGATACAATCCGGATTTAAAAGTTGGTGATGAAGTTGACGTATATATCGAAAAGTTAGAAGATAAATACGGACAACTTGTTGTTTCTCATCGTATTGCCCGTATCCATAGCGCATGGAAAAAAGTGAATGAGGCTCTTAAAACAGGTGAAATCATTATTGGACATGTAAAGTGTAGAACAAAAGGAGGTTTAATTGTTGATGTATTTGGATTAGAGGCATTCTTACCGGGGTCTCAAATTGATGTTAAACCAATTAAAGATTACGACGTTTATGTTGGTAAAAACATGGAATTCAAAGTTGTTAAAATCAACCAAGAATTCAAAAACGTTGTTGTGTCGCATAAAGCACTTATTGAAGCTGAACTTGAAGAACAAAAGAAACAAATTATATCCGGTCTTGAAAAAGGACAAGTTCTTAAAGGAGTGGTTAAAAACATCACATCTTACGGAGTATTCATCGACTTGGGGGGTGTTGATGGTTTAATTCACATCACTGACCTTTCTTGGGGAAGAATCAATCACCCTGAAGAAGTTGTTCAGCTAGATCAAGAAATAGATGTTGTTATCATCGACTTTGATGATGAAAAGAAAAGAATTGCTTTAGGATTGAAACAATTACAAGCACATCCTTGGGATGCTTTAGATGAAAACTTAAAAGTTGGAGATAAAGTTAAAGGAAAAGTAGTTGTCATCGCTGATTACGGTGCATTTATTGAAATTGCTCCGGGAGTTGAAGGTCTGATTCACGTTTCAGAAATGAGCTGGTCACAACACCTTCGATCTGCTCAAGACTTCTTAAAAGTTGGTGATGAAGTAGAAGCAATTATCCTTACTTTAGATAGAGAAGAAAGAAAAATGTCTCTTGGAATCAAGCAATTAATGCCGGATCCATGGGATAAAATTGAAGAGAAGTTTGCTGTTGGAACAAAACACACAGCAAAAGTGAGAAACTTCACAAACTTTGGTGTATTTGTAGAATTAGAAGAAGGTGTAGATGGGTTAATCCATATTTCAGATTTATCTTGGCAAAAGAAAATCAAACATCCTTCTGAATTCTGTAAAGTAGGTGATGAAATCGAGGTTGTGGTATTGGAAATCGATAAGGAAAACAGAAAAATTGCATTAGGTCATAAGCAAGTAGAAGAAAATCCATGGGAAGTATTTGCTGACACTTTCAAAGAAGGAAGCGTACACCAAGGAACTGTTATCGAATTAAAAGATAAATCAGGTGTTGTTTCTCTACCTTACGGACTTGAAGCAATTTGTCCTGCAAGACACATGAGAAAAGCTGATGGTTCTAACTTAAAAGTAGATGAAACAGCTGATTTCGAAGTAATAGAATTCAACCAAGATGCACGTAAGATTGTTGTTTCTCATACAAAAACATTTGAAGATATTGAAGACAGCCGTCCTTCTAAAAAATCATCTTCAAATACTACGAAAAAGATCAACCAATCGACAGAAAAATCAACACTTGGTGATTTAGATGCATTAAGTGATTTGAAAAATAAATTAGACGGAAAGAAATAATTTCCGAAATAAAAATGAAGCGTCCCATTATAAAAATGGGACGTTTTTTATTGTCCAAATATAAAAGCAAATCGATTCTCAAATACAAACCACATCCTTGGCACGGAATAGAAATCGGTAAAATTTTCCCCAACATTGGCACCTCATTTATTAAAGTTGTACCTACGATATTATAAAATTGACAAAGAAACTGGATACTTAAAACTTAATCGTCCGAAAAAATTTTCTAATATCATTCCTGTACTCTAATGTTTTATACTTAAAACATACTGTGGAAAGTCCTCATATTTCTATAGTTTATAGAACTCGTGGATTACGGATGTTTAATAACTCAAAGGAAACATACAAAGTCATTTTATGCTTTATTCTATATTATGGAAGAAAAGTTTGGTTAAATAAAAAACGCCTTTTTTGAGGCGTTTTTTATTTTTCATCTTACACTAATTCTTGCAATTAATCTATCTCTCCTCTTAGAAGCTTTAAACTTACCATTTTTTGGCTTTAAACTCACCATTAGTAACTTGGACTATAGTACTATCTGAAACATTATAGGCTGTAAATGAAAATGTTCCTCTTACATAATTACTATTATTCTCTGATATTGTAACTGTCCCTTCCTCACTAGGTGAACCACCAACTGTCATCCACACATTTGTTCCACCTGCAGAATACGAGAAAAGATTATAACCTCCGCTAGAATAAGTGAATGTACCTGTTTCTGTAGGGCTAGAAAGTGCTATTGCTATCTGAATTATATTTCCGGTTACATCGTCTATCCCCCGTATAGTATAACCAGCTGAACCTGACGGGGCACCTGATGTATCTGTAAGTTGCATAACAACACCCGGAACATAATCTGTACCTGTAGCATGAAATGAATTTCCATCCGCTACGGCATTCATAAAATACTGACCTTGTGTTGCTGAGGAAGAACCTCCACTTCCCCCCGAAGAAGACTCTTCTTTTTTACATGAAGTAAATAAGAACAGTCCCATTATTAAAACCGATAATACTACTGCTGTTTTTTTCATAATAAAAAATTTATATACTTCAAATATACAAATTTTAAAAAACTAACAGTATAGGGTTTACCCTAGTAAGTGTATTAAAATTTTATTCAAGGCTTTTAGCAATTTGGAGCAAGGATTCTGCAGATTGCATCCCTACAACTCTTTTAATAAGTTTTCCGTTACCATCAACAAATAGCAAAGTAGGATAAGCTCTTATTCCGTATCTTCTGTAAATCTCTATTTTATCCGGATGCTTTTCCATTTCAATTTTTAAATTGATGAACTTTTTATTGTAAAGAGAGGCTACTTTTTCATTCTTAAAAGCTGTTGCTGCCATAATTTTACAAGGACGACACCAATTTGTATAACAATCTATAAAAATTATTT